>JAKAQQ010000045.1 GCA_021819635.1 Pseudomonadota bacterium | reverse complement strand
CCACCAGCCGGAGGTCCTCATCCTCGACGAGCCCACCGTCGGCCTCGATCCCGCCCAGATCCAGTCGATCCGCGCGCTCATCGCCGAACTCGGACGCGAGCACGGCGTGCTTCTCTCGAGCCATCTCCTCCACGAGGTCGAGAGCGTCTGCACGCGCGTGACGATCATTCACGAGGGCCGCATCGTCCTCAGCGAGACCCTCGGGCATCTCGGCGAGGGAAACGGGGAAGAGCGCTCGCTCCTCGAGCTCGCGCGCCCGCCCGCCCCCGAGGTTCTCCGCACGCTCCCGGGTGTCCGCGGGATGGAACCGAAGGGCGAAGGGCGCTTCCTCCTCCGCCACGAGGCGGGCCCCGAAGCGCGGGCGGCCCTCCTCGCGCGCGCTGCCCAGGCGGGTTGGCAACCGGCGGCCTTCGCGCCACAACGACCCGATCTCGAGGACGTTTTCCTTGCCCTCACGCTCGGTCGGGCAACCGCGGCGTCCCCTTCCGGAGAGGCCCCGCCGTGATCACCGCCATCGCCGGCCGCGAACTCCGCAGCCTCTTCGTCTCCGTTCTCGCCTGGATCGTCCTCGGGGTCGTCCTCTTCATCCTCGCCTGGATCTTTCTCCTCCAGGTCGACGCCTTCCTGCGCGTCGCCCCGCGTCTCCTCATGTACCCGCGGGCACCGGGCGTGACCGCGCTCGTCGCCGTGCCCCTGGTGCGTTCGGCGGCGAGTTTCCTCATGTTCCTCCTCGTTCCTCTCGTGACCATGCGGTCCTTCGCCGACGAGTACCGGCTCAAGACGCTGCCCCTGCTTCTCTCGTCGCCGGCGCGGCTCACGGACATCGTCCTCGGGAAATACCTCGGCGTCCTCGGCTTCCTCGCGCTCCTCGTCGTCCTCGTCTTCGCGATGCCGGTTTCGCTCGCCCTCGGCACCACCCCCGACTGGGGGCTTCTCGCCGCCTCGTTCGTGGGTCTTGTTCTCTTCGTCGCCGCACTCACGGCCGTCGGCGTCTATTTCTCGAGCCTCGTTCGCCAGCCTCTCGCCGGGGCCGTCGTCACCTTCGGTTTCTTCCTCTTCCTCTCGCTCACCCCCTGGGCCGCCCGCGGGCACGGGCCCGGGAGCGCCGTCCTCCGCTACCTCTCACCGATGCGCCATCTCGCCCCGTTCCTGCGCGGGGAGATCCGCGTCGGGGACGTCGCCTACGATCTTCTCCTTGCCGTCTTCTTCCTTGCGCTCACGGTGCGTCATCTCGACGCCGAGCGTCTCGAGCACTGACCGGCCATGCGACTCGACCGCCGCACCCGTTTCACCCTCCGCCTTCAGCACGCGGGGTTTCTTCTTCTCCTCACCGCGCTGTGCACGGGGCTGGCCTGGTTCACAAGCCGGCTTTCCTGGAACGCCGACTGGACGGCCACGGGCCGCAACTCGCTCACCGTCGCCAGCCGTCGCGTCGTCGGGAAGCTCCACGGCCCGGTCCGCGTCCTCGCCTTCGCCCGCCAGGACCCGGCGCTGCGCGGCCGCATCCGTCATCTCGTCGACCGCTACCGGCGTGTGGACCCCAAGATCCGCCTCCGGTTCGTCAACCCCGACGTCCACCTGGCCGAGGTCCGTCGCCTCGGCATCCGCAGCGAGGGCGAGCTCGACCTCGGCTACGGTCGCCGCCACGAAACGCTCACCACCCTGGACCAGAGAGCGTTCACCGACGCCCTGCTGCGTCTTGAGCGGACACGGCACCTCCTGGCGACTTTCGTGACGGGCCACGGGGAACGGTCCTTCACGAACACCTCCCCGCAGGGACTGAGCGCGTTCGCCGCCGCCCTCCGGCGCGAGGGATACCGTCTCGCAACGGTGGACCTCGCCCGTCGGCCGATCCCGAAGGGCACAAGCCTCCTCGTCGTGGCCGAGCCGCAGACACGCTACCTCCCGGCCGAAGAACAGGCCCTTCTGGCCTATCTCGGCCACGGAGGCAACCTTCTCTGGCTCGCCGGCCGGGGCCAACCGCGGGGCCTCGGCGGGGTGGCCGCCCGCCTGGGCCTGCGCTTCCTCCCGGGGCATGTGGTCGACGTCGAGAGCGAACTGCTCGGCATCCGCAATCCCACCTGGCTCGTCCTCACAAGCTTCCCGCCCACGCGGGTCACCCGTTCGCTCGCCGGGGAAGTGCTCGACCCCGACACGACCGCGCTCGTGGTGCGCCACGTGAAGGGCTGGATCCACGAAGAGCTCTTTACGAGCCCCCCGCTCCCTCTTTCCTGGCTCGCGGCGGGCTCCCTGCGGGGCACGGTCGTCTACGATCCGCACAAGGGCGACCGACCGGGACCTCTCCCGATCGCCGAACTCTTCCTGCACGGGCTCGGGCACGGCCGGCTTGAGCGGGTTGCCGTGCTGAGCGGCGGCGGACTCTTCGCCAACGCCTTCCTCAACGCCGGAGACAACCTCGGCCTGGCCCTCAACCTCGTCAACTGGCTGAGCGCCCAAGGGGCGTTCCTCAACCTCCACCAGCCGCCGAGCCCGGACCGCACCCTCGTTCTCACCCGCGAGGAAGAGATCCTCCTGGGGGCCCTGTACCTCGTGATCCTTCCCCTCCTCCTCGTCGCGGGCGGGCTCGTGGTGCGCCTGCGCCGCACCCGCCGCTGATCCTCCGACGATGCGCCCGCGCACGCTTCTCAACCTGGGGCTGCTCTTTGCGGTCGTCGTCGTGGCGGTGCTCCTCGCCACGCACGTCGGCCGGCGCAGCCCCCCCCCGCCCCTCCCGCTCAGCACGATTCCTCCCGCGCGGGTGACCGCGTTCCGCTTCCGTGTCGGCCGCGGGCCCTGGTACGCGTTCCGCAAGATCCACGGCCGTTGGTGGCAGACCCACCCCGTCCGCGCGCGCGGCAACGCCCTCATGATCGGCTCTCTCCTCGACGGCCTCGACGAACCCGTCGCCCGCCGTTACCCACGGGCTCGGGTCAACCTTGCGCACCTCGGGCTCGCCCCACCCGCGCTCACCCTCGTCGTCGGCCGCACGCGGATCCTCTTTGGCGGCACCGATCCCGTCGGGAGCTACCGCTACATCGAGACCGCGGGCGCGGTCGATCTCGTCCACGACTCGCTTGCCTACCGCCTTGTGGGCGGCGACGGACGCTACCTCTCGACACGCCTCCTCGGCCGACGCCACCGCCGTCGCCTCACCGCCATCGTGCTTCCCCGCTTCCGTGTCGAGCGCAGCGCCCACCGTCGCTGGCGGATTGTCCCGGCACGCCCCGTTCCCGAACGACGGCTCCACCGCTTCGTCGAGCAATGGACCTACGCTTCTGCCCTCGGCGTCGCCCCGGCCGGACACTACACGGTTTTGGAACGCGCGAAACTCCTCTTCCGGGGGCTCCCGCCAGAGCGTTTCGACATCGTCTCCGACCCCCTCGGCTTGGCTCTCGTGCGCCCCCGTCTCGGGCTCCGCTGGCAGTTTCCGGAGACGAGCCGGAAGCGGCTTTTCCATCTGCCCGCCCCGCGCCCGCGACGGACGCGGAGCGCGGGACCGACCCGTGCCCGAACTTCCGGAAGTTGAAACGACACGCCGCGGGCTCGTCACCGCTCTTCCCGGCCGTGTCGTCCACACGCTCGTGGTCACGGAGCGGCGCCTCCGCCGCCCCGTGGCCCCCGGCCTCGCCCGCCGGCTCAAGGGCCGCACCGTCACCGGCGTCGGGAGGCGGGGCAAGTACCTCCTCCTCCACTTGGACGAAGGAGGACTCGTCGTTCACCTAGGGATGAGCGGGAGCCTGCGGCTCGTATCCCCCGGAACACCACTCCTACCGCACGACCGATGGACCCTCGTCTTCACGGAGGGAAGCGCCCTACGCATGCACGATCCACGCCGCTTCAGTCTCCTGCGCTACAGTGCCCGACCCGAGAAGGATCCCCTGGTCCGTAGCCTCGGTCCCGAACCGCTCGAGACGGCGCCCGACGAGCTGGCCCGGCACCTGCGGACGCGGGCCACGGGACGACGGGGCCCGGTCAAGGCCTTCCTGATGGACGGACGGGTGGTCGCAGGACTCGGAAACATCTACGCCAACGAGGCGCTCTACCGGGCCGGGATCCGGCCGGGTAGAGGCGCCGGGCGCGTCCGGCCGATCGAGTGGAAGCGCCTCACCGCGGCCATCCGCGCGGTCCTCGAAGACGCCCTGGCAAGCGGGGGGAGCACGCTTCGTGACTACCTCGGGACGGACGGCAAGCCGGGCTACTTCCACCTCCGGCTTGAGGTCTACGACCGGGACGGGGAAGGCTGTCGGCGCTGCGGGACACGGATCCGCACCCGACGGCTCTCGGGCCGGAGCGGCTACTACTGCCCTCGTTGCCAGCGCTGACACAGACGCGGGTAGCCCCCCCGTAATGGAAAAAGCCGGCGGGGTCGCCCCCGCCGGCAGGATTCCGGGGCTTGCGGAGGAGATCCTCCGGCGCGGACGCCCCTTCGCCGCGCTTGTCCGAAGACGCTTACTTCTTCGCCGCCTTCTTCTTCATCCAGCCCTTATGCCAGAGTCCGAGCTTGGCGAGCGTGGCGTGATCGAGATGACCCGTGGCCTTGAGGCCGTGGCTCGTCTGGAAGGCGCGGACCGCGGCCATGGTCTTGGGACCCCAGTAACCGTCGGCCTCGATGTGGGCCCCATCCTTGTTAAGGGCGTGCTGGACCTTCATGATCCACATGCGGTGGTGCATGGCCCAAGCACACTTCTTGGCCATCATGGGCGGGCACTTCTTGGCCATCATGGGCTTCTTGGTCGCCATGGCCGGCTTGGCCATCATGGGCTGCTTGGCCATCATGCCGGACGCAAGGGCGAGCGGCGCGGCGGCAAGGGTCAGGACGGCGGCGGCCGTCAGGATCGACTTTTTCACAGGTGGTTTACCTCCGAAGGTTGGACAGGACCGCGTGAGCGGCCGTGACGCGTACCGGCACCGCCGGACGCAGGGCATGTCGTTTGCGTTCCCGGATCCATCGCCTTTGATGAGACCACAGCTTCCAGAAACCTCAACGTAATTTATTTTCCCCATGGCTATTCTATGAGATGGAACGTCAGTCTGTCAAGTCGTGCAATCAAGCCCTGCAAAGCGTCCGGTACCGTTTTGGCACTCGGGCTGGCTGGGAGGGGTCGGGCCGCGGGAGGCGGCTGGCCGAAGGGTGCCGGGGCGCTCGGCGCTCCCGGAGACGGCCCTTCAGCGAACGTACGGCTGAAGAGCAGGAGGCCGGGGGAAAGCGATCCTCGTGGCGCCCGACGAAGAACCCAGGAGGGTGCGATGGACACCTTCGGCGTGGGCCTTCATCCTCAGGGTTCCCGGGTCGGTCAACCCTCGCATGTGAGGAGGATCATCAAGCGCCGAAACGAGGCCGTGGCACTTCCCCCGCTCGAGATCATGGGCTATGGACAGAAGTTTTGGGCTCCATCCCCGCGGGAGTCTCACACAATACATAGCTGGTGCTACGTCCGCCCGCGTCCGATTTCCGCAGCACACCCCGCGCAAGTAGATCGGTGATGTCGCGCAGGGCCGTGTCCGGCGAACACTTGGCGATCGCCGCCCACTCGCTGCTGGTGAGCTTCCCCTCCAGACCGGCGAGCAACCGGTTGAGCATTTTCACCTGCCGTTCGTTGAACGGTGTGGCGGCCCAGCGCTGCCAGAAGCGCGCCTGAGTCAGCACGGCGTCCAGCGTGTGCTGCGCCTGATCGACAGCGCGATGGAGGACATTCAGGAAGCAGAGGAGCCACTCGGTGATATCCATCGATCGCTTCTGGGTCCGTTCCAGGATGCGTAGGCCTTGCGCTCCCGCTGGATCTGCGCCGACAGACTGCAGAAGCGTTGCGGGCCCCCGTCGGCACGCGCTAACAGAAGGTCGCCGATGGCCCGAGCGATACGCCCGTTGCCGTCGTCGAACGGGCGCAAGGTGACGAACCAGAGATGCCCCAGACCGGCCTTGAGGAGCGGCGGTTCGTTCGGCGCGCCATTCACCCACTCGAGGAACCGGCTGGATTCGAACTCCAGACGATCGGCGGGCGGCGCTTCGAAATGCACGCGCGGCCGGCCGAGGGGACCCGACACCACCTGCATCGGACCGCGGGCATCGTCGCGCCAGCCGCCGATCTTGATCTTGGGAAAGCCCGAGTAGCCAGTAGGAAACAGCACGGCGTGCCAGCCGAACAGCCGCTCCCGCGACACCGGCGCACGGCAGTGGGTGGTGGCATCGAGCACCATCTCGACCACGCCTTCGACATGACGATCCACCGGGGACAGCGCACCGATGTCCACACCCAGCCTACGCGCGATGGAGGAACGCACGGATTCGACATTGAGCGGCTCGCCCTCGATCTCGCTGGTCTTGACCACATCCTCGGTAAGCACGGCCAGGCTGGCCCGGTCGCGCAGCGCCATGCCCACGTCGGTCAGGCGGCCCATCAGGAGCCCTTGGGCACGACTGGTCTCGGCCATGGGTCCAGCCAGTGCTCCCAGGTCGAAGCGCCAGTTCGGCCAGTCGCTGCCAGATATATTTATAATCGAATGGCGCTCGGTTAAGCCCTCTGCTTCTGCGGGTGTCCGTGCAACTTGATGTTTTGGCGTGCTTTCTGGCGGGTCGTGGTGAGCCTCGGAAAGGGCTTGGGTCGCTGCTTGACGGCGCGGGGTTC
>JAKAQQ010000044.1 GCA_021819635.1 Pseudomonadota bacterium | reverse complement strand
CCACCTCCTGAATGCCCAACGCGCCGGGAACAAAGAACCCTCCGGTCCGCAGCGCTTGAACACCGGCTTCGAGAATCACGGCCTCAAGGGCGCCCACGGGATGACCCATGAGCCGAAGGGCAATCCAGACTTCCCCGGCGCCGGCCAGAAGCCCCGCGGTCTGTCCGGCAAAGCACCACAAGAGCGCCGAGCCTCGGCGGTAAATCGCGCGGATGGCCCGGTCGACGTCGCCGGCCGTATCTCCGTCCCGGCCCGCAAGCGTGCCCAGTCCCGTGAGGCGGCGCAGGACTCGCCCGCAGAACCCGACAAGCCCACCGTGCTGGAGAAGCACGAACACGGCCACAACCGCCAGCGCCAGCGCCACGACCGGCAACGCTTCGACGAGAAGCGACCCGCGGCCCATAAACACCGCCAGGAGCACAAACCCGAAGAGCGCGAGGGCGATCTGGCTGAGGAGGGTGACGGTCACCTCCACCACAACCGTCGCCGTCGCAAAGGCCAGCGACAAACCCCGACGCATCATGAGATGCACGCCCACCACTTCGCCGCCGATGCGCACCACAGGGAGGACGGAGCCGGCCGCCTCCCGGACCGACGCCACCCAGAACAGGTACGGAACGGACGCGGCGCCGGCGTGCTCGGGGCGAAGCCGGATGAGCGAACGCCAGCCAAGGGCGTCGAGCACCAGCGGGAGCGCATGGTAGGGCACGAGCCAGAGGGCCCCAAAACCGGCCGTTGCGATCGCGGCCACGACCGCCTGTCCCGTATGGTGGGCAACCGCCAGAAAGACGGAGGCCAGGAGGGCCAGCCCCGCCAGATAAAAGGCAAAGGAGTACCACATCCGGCGCGACGTCCCCCGCGGCCCGCCCGGTTGTGCGTCGGGAGGAGAGCCCCCGGCCTCAGGCATCGCGTGCGCTCGCGGGGGAAGGGCCGTGGGGCAGAAACGTCAGCAGCGCCGGAAGGAGAAGAAGGGTGCTCGCAAGGACCCAACCCAAGGCGATCACGAGCGCCCGGCCCAAGCTGCTGACGCCGGGATCTCCCGCCAGCATCAGGCTCCCGAAGGTGCCCAAGGTCGTCGCCCCGCTGTAAAGAACGCCGCGGGGCGTGCTGCTTCGGAGCACCTCCGCCACGGGGGTGCCGGCGCGCCAGCGCAGGATGAAATAAATGCCGTACACCAGCGACAAGCCGAGGAGAAGGGGAAGCACAATGATGTTGGCAAGATCGTAGGGGTGATGAAGAACCGCCATGGTGGCCGTGGAGAGCACGGCGCAGACGGTCGTGGTGGCCAGGATCAAGGCCACGTCCCGGAAACGCCGCAGCACCGCAAACAGCAAAACGGCGGTCAGCGCGAGGGCAATCAGGGTGGCTTCTTCGAAGGCGTCCAGAACGGTCCGCCCGCCCTCGACGAGCATCACCGGGGTGCCGACCGCGTCGGGAGCGAGGCGATGAACCTGGCGGACAAAACGGCGGAGCGCGGCCTCGTGCGAGAGATCGAGACGGGAAAAAATCTCGAGACGGTCAACACCGCCCGGAGCACGAAACAGGCGGACGAGACGACGCGGAAGCGTGGCGGCCGTGACGCGCGGGGGGTGCAGGGCCCGGCTCAGGAGGTCGAGATTCCCGACAAGCCCCCCGAGGAGCGTTCGCTGCAGACGCAGAACGCTGGTGCGGCGCTTCAGAGCGCGCCCGAGGGAACCCGCAAACCCCCGAAGCGCACGGCGGAGGCGAGGGTTCCGGACCCGCGCGCGCGAGAGTGCCGTCAGGGCGGTCGCGTCGCCCTCGAGCCGCCTCCTCGCCCCGGGGGCGACCCTGCGGTACCGCCGCCGATCGGGACGGAGGGAAAACGGCGGCAGGATCAAGCGCAGCTCTGAGAGAAGAGCCCGCTTGCGCTCCTGGTGCGCCGGGATCAGCGACCGGAGCGTCACCACCCGGCCGACGCTCGACGCGCCGCGCAGCCGACGCGCCATGAGACGGGCACGACGGCGCCCGTGCACCAGAAGATCGATGCTGTAGGGGGAGTACCGACTGTGCGCCGCCAGTCGGTTGAGCGTGCGGACCGCCGGGTTCCGGGGATTCATGAGATGCAGCGGGTTGAAGTCAAATTTCATCCGCAGGGCAAACGGAACCGCCAGCAGCGTCACAACCAGGGCGGAGACGAGAATGGCTCGCGCGTGCGTGTGGACGAAGTTCGCGTAACGGCAGGCCACGGCGTGACGAAGCGGGGGGTAGCGGTGCGGGCGGCCGAAGACGTGGATCCAGGCGGGCATCAACGTGATGTACGCAAACCAGGCGACAAACATGCTCGACCCGGCCACGAGACCCAGGTCGATGATGCCGGTGTAACGGGTCGGCAGAAACGCGAAGAAACTGATCGCCGCGGCCGTGGCGGCCAGCGTCAGCGGCCAGGCCAGGCCGCGGGCCGTGTGGTCCAGGGCCTTCGACACGGATTGGTTCCCGGCGTATTCCTCAAGATAACGGACCCCGTACTGGATCCCGAAATCCACGCCGAGCCCCACGAAGAGAACCGCGAAGGCGACCGAGATCAGGTTGAAGGGACCCAGCACCACGGTGGCCAGAGCCGTCGTCCAAGCGAGCCCCATGACGAGCGTGAGAAGGATCGCGGCGGTCATACGCACACTGCGCACGGCCAAGGCCACGAGCACCAGAACGATCAGGAACGAGAGCGCCAGGGCGCCGCCCAATCCGCGCCCGACGGTCGCCAACTGCTCGTCCGCAAGCACCGCCCCTCCCGTCCAGCCCACACGAATCCCGTGGGCCTTGTCGAGGCCCAACCGGACCAGGGCGCGGCGGAGGCGCAGCACCGCGTCGTGGTAGGGACGGAGATCCTGCGGACGCGCCCGCGGGCGAACCGTCACGATCGTGCAGTCGCCGTCGGCACGGCGGCCGAGCGGTCCCGGGGTCAGAATGCGCGCCCAATGAACCCGGGCCGGTCGCCCGGTGTCGAACCGGTGGACGGCGCGATCGAGCGCGTTGAGGACCGGCGGCAACAAGCGGTTCTTGAGCCCGCGAGACCCCCGGTGCTGCACCACCTCCCGGAGGAGTCCCGCAAGGCCCTCCAGCGTGGGTTGACGGGCCAGTCGACCGAGCATGGGGCCGGCCCGGACCAGGCGGGCCGACAAGTGCTTGAGCGCGGGCAGCGGCAAATAAAGGAGCGCCGCACGACGAAGGAACGGGTCGACGTCCGGGTCCAGGGGGTTGCGGTACTCGTGGGGATGACGGCGCAGCCAGACGAGAAGGCGACGCGCGGCCCGGTCGACGCTCCGCGGGCCGCGCCCGTGGAGAACGAGGACGATGGCCTCGTGCTGCTGGGGAAACAGGCGCTCGAAACGTCGGTTGAGCACGTGGAAGCGAAGTTCTTTCGAGAGGAGATCGCTCGTTTTCGTGTTGATGCCCGCGCGCGTGGCGATGATGTACCCGGACGCCACCGTGGCCAGAAGAGCCGCCAGAAGGGCCCAGCGGGCGTGGGCCGTCACCCAACGTTGGTAGGCGGTGAGCCACAACGCCCAACGGGACCCGGGAGCCACCGATCGGGTCATGCGCCTTCCCGCCGCCGGCTCTCCGGACTCCCCGCCGCGTCCTCTCCGGGCCGGAGAAGACGCGCCCCCCGACCGAGCGGGCAGACGATGAGACGCCGGACACCGGGGAGATCCGAGAGTCTCGCCCGTACACGCGGCAACGAGGCTTCCGTGCACACGGCCTTGACCTGCGGCCCGGCATCGACGGTAAAGAAAACGTCAAGACCTTCCTGTCTCAGCGCCACGATGGCGTGCAGGGCCTCAACCGTCGCTCCCCTCCAGTACAGGATTCCCGGGCGTGCCGACATGGCCAGGGCGTGCATCTTGAGGCAGCTGGCTTCGGCCACCGCGGCAAGGCGAGCAAAATCCCTGGTGCGGATGGCCTCACGGGCGTCCTCGAGATCCGCGGGGTGACTGGCAATCCAGCTTCCCGCGTACGGCGATGTCGCCAAGCTCCGCTGCATGCCTTCGCCGGATCCGATCTCTTTCTCTTCCTCACGGATCACGGCCACAACCACCTTCAGGGGCCAGTCGTCCGCCGCGAGAAGCGGCCGGGCGACGGCGTCGCGACCGTCGTCGCTCCGCCCGCAGGCCATCTCGACGAACCCGCCGTGGAGGGACCGGGGAGCCGAGCCCGAGGCTTCCCTGGCCAGCCGGGATCGATCGTCGTCCGTGAGATGGAGCCCCAGGGCGCTCTCGGCGGCCACGAGAAGTGCGGCGAACCCGGAGGCGGAGGACGCCAGCCCGGCCCCCGTCGGAAAATCGTTGGAGCTTTCGACCTCGGCCGCTCCGGCCTCGGGGGCGAGGGAGCGAAGGCGATCAAGGAGAGCCCGGACGCGGCGGGCGGTTTTGGCGTCGGCGTCCGCCCCGTCGAGACAGACCCGATCGTCCCCCGCCGCACCGAGAAACCGGACGCGGGTCCGGGTCGTCATGCCGTCCAGGGTCATGGAAATCGAGCCCACGGCCGGAAGATTGCCGGGCCCGCTCCTTTTGCCCCAATACTTGACGAGGGCAATGTTCGGGTGTGCGACCGCGCAGGCTTCCCCACTCGGGACTCTTCGCGGGGCGTGTTCGGGGGGTGCGGTCATAGAAAGGCGCAGGAATCGGGTGCGGTTCCACGATCGTGACGGTTCCGCAGAACGCTGATTCTAGCAGAGCGGAGGGCGGCCAACGCCCCGCCTTGACGGACCCCGGGACTTCAGGCGGTTCGCGCGGGGTGTGGAAATTATCCGGAAATCTCGGGGGCGAGGAAATCCGGAGCCAGGGCACGGGCGGTTTCGACCAGAGCACCAAACGCGAGGCGGCGGGCGCGAGCCAGTGCGATCAGCCGCCGCGGAGCGACGTCGAGAACACCCGCAAGCCGCCGGAACCACGGCGCGTCCCACCGGCCCCAGGGGTCGAGAAGCCCGGTCAAGGACGAAGGGAGATCGTCGTCACGGCGGTCAAGAACAACGCGAAGAACCGCGCAGGGAACCCCGCCCTCCCGGGCCCGGCGTGCCACGGCGTAACTCTCCATGTCGATCGCGGCCTCGGGCCAGCGGAGGTTCCAGGAGCGCTTGTCTTCCGCGCACAAAACGCGCGTGGACCCGACCAGGGTTCGGACCCGGGTCTCGGCCCCTCCGAGGCCGAGCCGCGCGGCCAGAGCCTCGCGCCAGCGCGGGTCGGTCTCCACGACCTCGCCGCTCGCGGCGTCCACCACACGCTCGGGGAGAATCAGGCGTCCGGGGGTGAGGCCGGGGTCAAGGGCACCACAGTAACCAAAGGAAAGAAGAGCACGGCATCCTTGCCCGAGAAGACCGTCGGCCGCCACGGCCGCCCGCTCCGGCCCCATGCCCGAGACCCTGACGAGGACGGAGGGCGCGGGCGCCACGTCCCGATCCGGCCCGGGGCGATGGATCCCGAGCGCCCGCGCCTCGTCGACAAGCGCACAGACAACACCGAGGCGGGGCGCAACGCGCGTGCCCGTGCTCAAGACTTGAGCGGAGACACGCGTTTCGCGACGCCCTCGCTTCCGCCCGTCGCTTCGCGGGCGCGGAGACGCCGGTACGTCGCCAGCGCCCAGAGAGGAAAGTAGAGCGCGTAGCCGTGGTATTTGAGATAGAACACGCGCGGGAATCCCGGCGCGGTGAACGCCGCGTCCTCCCAGGTTCCGTCCGCGCTTTGCGTGCGCAGGAGATACGCGATGCCACGGTGAACCGCCGGGCTGTCCGTCCGCTTCGCGGCCATGAGCGCAAGCACCGCCCAGGCGGTCTGAAACGCGGTGCCGCGCGCCGCCACACCGGCGAGGGACGGGTCTTCGTAGCTGTCGTTCGACTCGCCCCAGCTTCCGTCCTCGCGCTGGACGGATTCCAGCCAACGCACGGCGTGGCGAACCGGCTCGGACGTCATGTCCTCCCCCGCCACCTCAAGCGCCAGGAGCACCGAGAAGGTCCCGTAGATATAGTTCGTTCCCCACCGCCCGTACCAGCCGCCGAAGCGCTCCTGGTCAACCAGCATGTACTCGCGGCAGCGACGCATGGACGCGCGGAGGGGCGCGGAAGGATGTTCCAGCGAGGCAAAATAGCCGTAGACGTGAGCGCTCACATCAACGGTCGGCGGATCCAAAAGCGCCCCGTGGTCGGCAAAGGGAATCTCGTTGAGGTAATAGTGGGTGTTGTCGGCGTCGAACGAGGCAAAACCACCGTTCTCGCTTTGCATGCCCAGAAGCCACCGGGTGGCGCGATCCAGGACCTCGTTGTAGCGCGGACGCGCCGGGGCCCACCGCTGGAAAGCCCACGCCACCATCGACGTGTCGTCGAGATCGGGGTAGTAGGCGTTTCCGTATTGAAACGCCCACGCTCCGGGTTCGAGATGGGGCCGTTCCACGGCCCAATCCCCCCGAAGATCGTTGACCTGGTGGTCGGCAAGCCAAGCCAAGGCGCGCTCGATGGCCTCGGCCGGAGGGTCCTCGAGCTCTTCAAGAGCAAGCACCGCCAGCGCCGTGTCCCAGATCGGCGAAACACACGGCTGGCAATACGCTTCGTCGGAGCGTTCGATCACGAGGCGGCGGATGGCCTCCCGGGCCTGCCGGCAAAGCGGATGGTCCGCCGGGTGTCCAAGGAGGCGAAGCGCCTCGTAGGCGTTGACCATGGCGGGGAAAATCGCCCCGAGTCCGTCCTGGCCGTTGAGGCGTTCCGTGAACCAG
>JAKAQQ010000043.1 GCA_021819635.1 Pseudomonadota bacterium | reverse complement strand
CGTAGAGCGACGTGCCCGTGGTGTTGACCGCGAGCGTTTCGATGGCGTTGTTCAGGGTGGTGGTGGCCAGGACGATCGGGGTGCCGAGCGTGTTGCTCGCGGGGTCGTAGGGAACGATCTCGATCGTGGTGTTCGAGGAGGTCGTGACGCTCAGACCGACGTAGACGGTGCCGGTACCCGTCGCCACCGTGACCGCGGTGGGCGGCCCGGGGAGTGCGACGGTCTCGGCGAGCCCGCCGCTTGCGGCGTCGACGACGAGGAGCGACGAACCCGTCGTGTCGGGAACGTAGAGGAAGGGCTGCGCGCGCACCGCCCCCGCCAGGGCGAGGAGGGTGAGGGCGACGAGGGACGGGAAGAGCAGAGAACGGGACATAGGCTTCGGTGAGAGCACCCGGAGCGACGGGGCCGATTGAGATAGTATAGCGGCGGGGTGACGGGGCGCCGCACGTGCGTCCCGCGCGATCGGCCCGCGCCCGTGTTCTGGTTTCTCATCGTTCTCGTTCTTCTCCTGAGCGACCACGACCGCAGTGCGGGCGTGGTCGCTTTGGCTTACCTCGTCGTGCGTTTTGCCCGGGGGCTCGGGTCGTACCGTCGTGGCAGGAGCCTGGGCGACGAGGGGTTCTGGAGCGACGCCTTCCGGATCCTGGGTCGCCACTCCCGGGCGTCGGGCGCCGAATCGGGCCGTGCCGCCGAAGCGCTCGCCGCGGCCCTCGGGGCCTACGGTGTCTCGCCCGCCGAGATCGAGCGCAATCTCCACGCTTGGCGCGAAGGACGGGACGCCACGCCTTCCGAGATCGAGGCCTGGACCCAGCGCTGGCGGCACACCGCCCCGCGCCACGGGCTCGGCGTGCGCCTCTTTGCCGAGCTGGCGCTCCGCCAGCACGTCCTCCTGCGCGGCAACGCTCCTTTGGGCGGAGAACTGGGCGCCCTTCTCGGGAGTCTGGGGCTTCACCCGCTCGAACTTCAGGCCCTCCACACCCGCGTCCTCCTCGAGGAGGAATGGCGGCGGATGGCCGAAGGCTTCCGGCACGCGGGGGGCGGCGCGGCGGGTCCTCCGCCGCCTTCGGGCCCGCCGATCGCCGAGGCGTACGCGACCCTGGGCGTCCGCCCGGAGGCGAGCGACGAGGAGGTCACGCTTGCCTACCGCCGGCTTCTGCGCCGCCACCATCCCGACAAGCTCACCGCCTCCGGGGCGAGCGATCTCGCCGTCCGCATGGCCAACGAGCGCACCCAGAGGATCCGCGCCGCCTACGAACAGGTTCGTGCCGCGCGCGGCCGCCCGGCCTGAGCCACCGTGCTAAAGTGACCCGCGTCCCCGGTTCCGTGCCCCCCGTGTCCCGCCCCGCCCTCTTGGCCCCCTCCCTGATTTCCGCCGACTTCTCGCGCCTCGGCGCCGAGATCGACGCCGTCCTCGCGGCCGGGGCCGACATGATCCATTACGACGTGATGGACAACCATTACGTCCCCAATCTCAGCATCGGTCCGCTTGTCCTCTCCTCCCTGCGCCGCGCGGGCTGCCGCGCCGAGTTCGACGTCCACCTGATGGTCGAGCCGGTCGACGACCTGGTCGAGGAGTTTGCGCGCGCGGGGGCCCGGACCCTCATCGTGCACCCCGCGGCCACGCGTCACCTGGACCGGACGCTGGCGCGGATCCGGGCACTTGGCTGCCGTGCGGGCCTCGCCCTCAACCCCGCCGACGGTCTCGAGGCCCTAGGCTACGAACGGGACGCTCTCGACGTCGTGCTCGTGATGACCGTTAACCCAGGGTTTGCCGGTCAGACCTTTCTTCCCCACGTTCTGCCCAAGATCCGCGCGCTCCGGCGCTGGATTGACGACGGTGTCTCGCCCGTCCGCCTCGAGGTCGACGGCGGGATCGACGCGCGGACCATCGTCGAGGCCCGACGGGCCGGGGCCGAGGCCTTCGTTGCCGGCTCCGCCGTCTTCGGACAATCGGACTCCGCCGCCGCCCTACGGGCTCTTCGGCGGGCGGTCGCCGAGGCCGACGGCGAGGGGCTGGCAGGCGCGGGCTGAACCTGCGATAATGGCGCGCCGGCCGAGGGTCGGGGTGCTTTTGTTGGATCACCACGCGGTCGGCATGCCGACCGCCCGTCGTGGGAGGGTCGGATATGCCTCTTCCGTACCTTAACCGCAACCTGAAGCTCCAGGGGTTCAACAACCTCACCAAAACGCTGAGCTTCAATCTCTACGACATCTGTTACGCGCAGAACGAGCAGCAGCAGCACGAGTATCTGCGCTACATCAACGAGGCCTATAACGCCGAGCGGCTCACGGCCATCCTGAACGACGTGGCCTCGATCATCGGCGCCCATGTCCTGAGCGTCTCGCGCCAGGATTACGACCCTCAGGGGGCTTCCGTGACCCTGCTCATCGCCGAAGAGGCGTTGACCAACGCCGCGGCGCTTGCGAACGCCGCCTCTTCCGAGGTCGAAGCTCCGGGACCGCTCCCGGCGAGCGTGGCCGGTCACCTCCAGACGAGCCACATCACGGTCCACACCTACCCCGAGGCCCATCCGGACAACGGCCTGAGCACGTTTCGCGCCGACATCGACGTCTCGACGTGCGGCCGGATTTCGCCGCTTCGGGCCTTGAACTACCTTCTCCACGCGTTCGAGTCGGACATCGTCACCCTCGACTACCGCATCCGCGGGTTTACCCGCGATGTACGGGGGCAGAAGCTTTTTCGCGATCACCACATCAACTCGATCCAGAACTTTCTCTCGCGCGACACCCGCGAGCGCTACCAGATGATCGATGTCAACATCTATCAGGAGAACATCTTCCACACGAAGATGATCCTCAAGGACCTTGATCTCGGCAGCTACCTCTTCGGGGTTGACACCGACGCCCTCGGCGAGGACGAAAAGAAGCGTCTGCGGGAACAGCTCAAGGTCGAGATGTACGAGATCTTCTACGGGCGCAACACGCGCCGCGGGCACCTCTCCGAGATCCGCTGAGCCGCGCCCGCGTCCCCGAGGGCTTTCAGAGGCGGGCGGCGAGCGTGGTCATCACCCGTGCGGCCGCCCCCATCAGCGCCCGAACCGGAGGCGGCAGGGGTTGGGCGCCGGCCGCGCGCGCGCGCGCGGCGTGCCGCCCCTCCTCCTCACGCATGCGCTCGAGAAGCGCGCGTGTCGCCGTGTCCGTGGCGGGAAGGCGCCGGAGGTGATCGCTGAGGTGACGGGCGACGCGCCGTTCCGTCTCGTCGATATAGCCAAGGCTCGTACGGTCCCCGAGGAGGGCGAAGAGGGCTCCGCTCAGCCAACCGCCCGCGTACCAGACGGGGCCGAGGACGCTCGGGCGCGCCCCGAGGGCGGCCAGGCGGCTGCGGCAACCGAGGAGATGAGCTTCCTCCTCCGCTCCGGCCTCCCGGAGATGGGCGGCGAGCTCGGGGCGGCGGGCGAAGAACGCCTGCCCCCGGTAGAGCGCTTGGGCGGCCACTTCTCCCGCATCGTCGACACGCAAGAGGCGACCCACGCGTCTTTTCTCGTCCGGGTCAAGCACCGCATCGGGGGGCGGGACGACGGGGGGGCGGGCAAAGACCGCGGCGAGGGCGTGATCAAGCTCGGTCAGGAACCGGGTGCGCAGTTTGGAAGGCATGGGGGGTGGGGCCGTCCACGACGCCGACATGATACGCCTCGGCCGCAACGGATGGCACAATACCCCCATGAGTTCCGAGCGTGCCGCCCGTGCCGTCGTTTTCGCCCGCACCGGGGAGGCGGACGTTCTCCGCGAGACGGAGTTTCCTCTTTTTCCGCCCGGGCCGGGCGAGGTTCTTCTCCGTCACACGGTCGTGGGCGTCAACTTCGTCGACATCTACCACCGGCGGGGGCTCTATCCCCTTCCGCTTCCTTCGGGGCTTGGGCTTGAAGCCGTCGGCGTGATTGAGGAGGTCGGTCCCGGTGTCGGTTCTCTGGCGCCGGGGCAACGGGTCGCCTACGCTCAGGGCCCCGTTGGCTCTTACGCCACCCGGAGACTCGTTCCCGCCGAGGCCCTCGTGGCCGTTCCCCCGGGGGTGGAGGACGAAACCCTGGCCGCGGTCTTCCTGAAGGGTTTGACGGCGCTTGCCCTTCTCCGCCGCACGCGACCGCTGGCTCCGGACGAGACGGCGCTCTTCCACGCCGCGGCGGGCGGTGTCGGTCATCTCGCCGGTCAGATCGCGCGGGCCATCGGCGTGCACCTCATTGGGGCGGCGCGCGGTCCGGAAAAGTGCGCGTTCGCTCTTGAGCAAGGATACGGGGCCTGTATCGATACCTCCTGGGAAGACGTTCCCACGTCCGTCCGTCGCCTCACCGGCGGGCAAGGCGTTCCCGTCGTCTACGATTCGGTGGGCCGGGCTACGTGGACCGCCTCACTCGATTGTCTTCGGCCCTTCGGGATGCTGGTGAGCTTCGGTAACGCCTCCGGTTCCGTCCCACCGTTCGATCTGGGCGATCTGGCGCGCCGCGGCTCGCTCTACGTGACCCGCCCCACCCTCGCCACCCACTGGGCGGACCCCGAGGGACGACGGGCCCTGGTCGAGGAACTCTTTGCGCTCCTTCGCGCGGGGGCGCTCCGGCCGGTGATCGGTGGGCGTTATCCTCTGGCCGAGGCGGCGCGTGCGCACCGCGACCTCGAGTCACGCCGCACGCGCGGCGCCCTTCTTCTCCTGCCCGGAACGGAGTCGCTGCCATGAACGAACCCCCCGCGTCCCTGCTTTCGCGCCTGCGGTTTCTTGTCCGTCGCCTGTGGTGGGCGGCGGAGACGGCCGGAAGGGGAATCGGGGCCTTTCTGCGCGAGCTTCACGAGACGCAGCTCAACCTGCGTGCCATGAGCCTGGTCTACACCTCGATCTTCACCGTCGTCCCGCTTCTTGCCGTCGCTCTCTCGCTCCTCAAGGACTTTGGACTGCGCCGGACACTGACTCCGTTCCTGCTGCGGCTTTTTGCGCCCATGGGAACGCGCGGAGTCGAAATCACCAACCGGATCCTGCACGTCGTGCGGCACATCCACGCGGGGCTCCTCGGATCGCTCGGACTGGTTGTGCTCACGTACCTGACGATCTCTCTTCTCGTCAAGCTCGAGGCGGCCTTCAACGCCGTTTGGCGGGTGCGGACGCCGCGCCGCTTTTTCAGCCGCTTGGGCGACTATCTCAGCATCCTCATCGTGGGCCCGGTGCTCGTCCTGGCCGCCGTGAGCATCACCGTCTCGGTCTTCAACCGGACGATTCTCCACCGTCTCATGAACGTGGAGCCGTTCGGGGCGCTCTATCTTGCCGCCGCCCACGTGCTTCCGTACCTCCTCATGGTGGCGGCGTTCACGTTTCTCTACGCGTTCATGCCAAGCACCCGTGTGCGCCTGCGCTCGGCGTTTCTCGGCGCCCTTGCCGCCGGCGTGCTTTGGGAAACCGCCGGCTGGTTTTTTGCGAGTTTCGTCGCCTCGAGTTCGAGTTACGCCCTGGTCTACTCGGGCTTCGCCGTTCTGTTCCTCTTTATGGTCTGGCTCTACTTCGGCTGGTTCGTGGTTCTTGTCGGTGCCGTGATCAGTTTTCTGGTCCAGCATCCCTCGGCGCTCCGCAGCGAGGCCCTCCGGAGGGTCGTCGGGCACTACGAAGAAGAACGGCTTCTGCTCAACATCCTCTACCTGGTCGCCACCGCGTACGAGCGCGGCGGCCCCCTGTGGACCACCGAGCGTCTTGCGCGGCGACTGGGTCTGCCGCAGGACATGGTGGAGGAATTCGTCACCGGCCTCGAGGCCCGGGGGCTCCTCCTGCTCACGGCCGAGGATCCGCCCGGCTACGTGCCGGGGCGGACCCTGAGCGCGATGCGTCTGGCCGAGGTGGTGGCCCAGATCCGTGGGGCGGCCGCGCTCACGGCCGCCCGCACGGTCTATCAGCCCGGGGTCGAACCCCCCGTCGACCGCCTGCTGGCGGAACTTGAGGAAACGCGGACGCAGAAGCTTGGCGACCGCACCCTCGCCGATCTCCTCGCCGAGGACGCCGTCAGTCGTTCGGTGCCGTCGTGACCTCCGGCGTGCCCGCGGTCCAGCGGGCGACGAGAAGATGGGTTCCCGGGAGCGAGCGGGCCGCGAGTTCACCCCCGGCCGAGACGGCGATCACCCCCAGGATGCCGGGCTGCGTCTCGCGGAAGCGGTCGGCCGCGTCGCGGACGGCCGCCGTGAGATCTCGGTGCTGCTCGTGGTGGACGGCGAGCCGGTGGGCGAGGACGAGGCGAATGACCGATTCTCCGTCGCCGGTGGTGGAGACGGCGACGCGCCGGTCGGCGTAAGTCCCGCATCCCACGAGAGGGCTGTCTCCGACACGACCGGGAAGCTTGCCGGTGAGCCCCCCCGTCGACGTCGCGGCCGCGAGGCGCCCGTCGCGGTCGAGGGCGACGGCCCCGACGGTCCCCCGGTGATGACGGGCGAGGGCCGCCCTCTGCGCCTCGACGACGAGGGCCCGGGGGTCGCAGCGCTCGATGCCCTGCGCTTCGGCGAACCGCTCGGCGCCCGCCCCGACGAGAAGGACCGCGCGGTTGTCTTCGAGAACGGCGCGGGCGAGCCCGACCGGATGGACGATCCCGTGGACGCCCGCGACGGCTCCGGCCCGTCCGCTTGCGCCGTCCATGACGGCGGCGTCCATCTCGACCTCACCGTCGGCGTTGAGCACCGAACCGCGTCCGGCGTTGAACACGGGGTCGTCCTCAAGGACGGCCACGGCGCGGACGACGGCGTCAAGGGCCGCTCCTCCCGATTCGAGGAGCGCGCGGGCGGCTTCGGCCGCACGGGCGAGACCGGCGCGACGGGCCT
>JAKAQQ010000042.1 GCA_021819635.1 Pseudomonadota bacterium | reverse complement strand
CGAGCACGCGGTTGAGCGGCCCGGTCGCGAGATCGAGGTTCTCGATCTCGCGCCGTGCGGCGCGGAGCGCGGCCACGAGTCCTCCGAGACCGGAGCCGGTCGCGGCCGAGAGCGTCACCACCGGCACCGCCCCGAGGAACGCGAAACGCTCGGCGGCCTCCCGGCGGCGCAGCCGCCGCGTGGGCTCGTCCAGGCCGTCCCACTTGTTGAGCGCGATCACCCGCGGCCGGCCACGTTCGGCCACGGCCGCGGCCAGGCGCACGTCCTGTTCGTGGATCCCGGCGCGGGCGTCGACGAGGAGGAGCACGAGATCGGCTTCCTCGAGCACGTCGAGCCCGCGGCGGACGGTGTGCCGCTCGAGCGCTTCCGCCCGGGCCCGGGCCCAGCGGCGCCGGATCCCGGCGGTGTCGACGAAGAGCCAGCGTTCGCCGTCGCGTTCGATCTCCACCTCGACGGCGTCGCGGGTCGTGCCCGGAACGGGATCGGTGAGGACGCGCGCGCGCCCGGCCAGACGGTTGACGAGGGTGGATTTCCCCGCGTTCGGGCGTCCCAGGAGGACGACGCGCGGCCTCTCTCCGCCCGCGGCCGCGGGCGGGGCGGCGCGGGCGGCCAGAAGCGCCCGGAGCGCCCCGAGACCCGCCCCGCGCCGGGCGGAGACGACAAAAAGTTCGGCCAGGCCAAGCTCGGCAAACTCGGCGCGGACCGCCTCCTCGTCGAGGCCCTCCGCCTTGTTGGCCACGCCCACCGGCTCGTGCCCCGCGCGCCGCAGGCGGCGGAGAAGCTCCCGGTCCCGGGGCGTCGGCCCGGTTCGCGCGTCGAGGATGAGGAGGTTGAGGTCGGCCCCGCGGGCGGCCTCGAGGGCGGAGGCGCCCACCGCCCGCGCGAGCGGGGCGTCGTCCCCGGCGTCGAGCCCGCCGGTGTCGATCAGCGTGAGGCCGCCCGCCTCCCCGCAGTCGAGCCACGCCTCAAGCGGGTCGCGGGTGACCCCGGGCTCGTCGGCCACGAGCGCACGGCGCGCCCGCACGAGACGGTTGAAGAGACTCGACTTGCCGACGTTCGGCCGGCCGAGGAGGGCCACCCGTGTCACGGCACACTCCTAGGGACGGGGCCAGGCGTAGACCGCGAGGGTCCCCCCGGAGGTGAGGACGACAAGACGGGAGGAGACCGCCACGGGTGGGGCGAGGATCGCGCTTGAACCCGGGCGAACGCGGGCACGGAAACGTCCCTTGTTGCGCCCGAGGAAAAAGACGTAGCCGTGGAAATCGCCCACGGCCACCGTCGGCCCAAAGCGGACCGGGACGGTGGGCTCACGCCCGCGAAGCCCGCGGCTCGTCCAGAGCGGGAAGCCGGTCACCCGGTCGTAGGCACGGACGATGCCGTGGCTCGTGGTCGTGTAGACGTTGAGGTCGTCCACCCGCACGCCCGCGAACACCGAGAGACGATGCGACCAGGCGACACGCCCGCCGCGCACCGTGAGCCGCTCGAGTCGGCCGTGGACGCAAGAGACGTAGACGTCGCGGCCGCGCACCGCCATCGGGCCCACCACGTCGACCAGGCGGGCGACGGCGGTGTTTCCGTGGGGGACCCCGATGCGTCGCTCGTAGCGGCGAACGCCCGTGCCGAGATCCATGGCGAGGAGCTTGCCGTTCGGAAGCCCGACGAGCACCGTGCGTCCCACGACGAGGGGGGCCGCCCCGCCGCGGACGACGAGGTGCGGGAGCCCCGTCGAGACCGACCAGAGCAGGCGTCCGCCGCGGGCGGCGAAGGCTTCGACCTCACCGTCGGAGGCGAGAGCGACCACCCGCCCGGAGGAGACAGCCGGCGGGGCCAGAAGAAACGACGGGAGCCGCGCCCGCCAAAGCACGCGTCCGCCGCGCCGGGCGAGGGCCACGAGCCCGCCGCGCTGGGTCCCGACGACGACGATCCCGGACCCGGCGGCGGGACCCGCGGTGAGGCGATGGTCCAGATGGCGCGCCCAGAGTTCCTGCCCGTTGGCGAGACGGTAGGCCGCCACACGTCCCGAGCGGCTCGCGGCGTAGACGACCCCGCCGACAACGGCGGGAACGAACCCAAGGCGCAGGTTCCTCCCGCCCTCACTCCCGACCGCGTGCGACCAGAGAAGGCGGGGATGAAGGGTGGCCCGGAACTTCGGCAGGGGCGAGGGGGGAATGACGGTGCTCGAGCCCGCGCAACCGCCCAAGACGAGGGCGGTGACCAGGAGGACGAGGGCAAAGGCCGCGCGGTTGCGGGTCAAGGCCGTGGCGCTCCGGCAAGGCGGCCGGGCGGGGCGGTCCGGGGGGGCGCGACGGGCCGGGGTTCCGGTCCCTTGGCCGGGACGGCAAGGCCGGGAAGAAGGGAGGCGCGGACCCGCCGTGCCCAGCGGCCCCAGCCGCTGCCCTTGGGAGCCAGGGTGGAAACGAGCCCGAGCTCGTCGAACTCGCGACGCGGACGGTGAAGCGCGCGGTCCGCCTGAGCACGGGCGAGGGCGAAGAGGAGCGCGTAACGGCCGGGGTCCATCCCCTTGAGCACGGCCCCCGCCCGTCGGGGGTGGTGAAGAGCCAGTTCGACCTCGGCCACCCGGAAGAGGACGAGGGGGCGAAACGCCTTCGGGCCCGGGTGACGGTGGGCCCAACGCGCAAAGAAAAGGGCCTCGGAGGCGCGGCCCGCGGCGAGTTCTTCCCGGGCGAGCGCGAGAGCACCGAAGAGTGCGTAGGGGCTCGAGGGATCGCGGCGGAGAAGCGTGCGGGCGAGCACGTCGGCCCGCTCAAGGGGGCCGTGGGCAAGAGCGCCGGCCACGGCCGCGTAGCGTCGGGCCGCTCCTCTCCGTTCCTCCGCTCGGTGGGCCACGTACCAACGCCAGCCGGCGACCAGCGCGAGGGCCACGAAGAGCCCGAGGAGGAGACGTCCGCCGTTGCGGCGCCACCAGCCGACGAAGCGCTCGAGCTCCTCCTGGTAGAGCTGGTCGTTGAGATGTTCGCTCACTCTTGGACTCCGGGGCCCGTGGGGGGGACAGGTGACGGCACGTTAAGGATAGCCGCTCGGTCAGCCGTGCCCGGGCGAGGAGCCCGCGGCGGGAGGACCGACGGTCACGACGAAGCGCTCGCTCTCGGCCCCGGCGGGCGGGCTCGGCGGCGACCACGGACGCCCGTCGCGCAGAATGCTCACGTTCCGGGCGCGGCCGAGGACGATACGGTAGCGGCCGGGATGGAAGAAACGGAGGTTGTGGGGCGGCGGGGCGAGCCCCCGGAAAAGCGAGACCCCGGTTCCGAGGTCGCGGACCGCGATCCAGCTCGTGCCGTGCACGGCGAGGACGAGAAGCGGGTGCGGCGGGGGAAGCAGGGGCTGCGGCCGGGGAAGGCGCGCGGCGAGGGGCGGCACGCCGGCGGCGGCGGCGGGGGAAGGGTGGGACGCGGAGGCAATCGGACGAGGGGGAGAGCGCAGGAGACGGCGGCCGAGGGTGAGGAGGTAGCCACCGGCGAGAAGCACGAGGATCGCGGCGGAGGCGAGAAGGATCCAGCGGTTCGAGCGCGGCCGCGACGGCCGGGACACGCTCCGCGACGCCGGCCGGACCAGCAGGTAGCGTCGCGCCGCCTCGGCGGTGGCCGCCTCGAGTTCGTCCGCCGCACAGCCGAGGAACGCGCCGTAGCGGGCGGCGTGCCCCTTGAGGTAGACGAGGGCCTCGAACACCTCGAGACGCTCTTCTTCAAGGGCGGCGAGGACCGGGACGGGAACCGCAAGCGCGCGGGCCACGGCCTCGCGGGTGAGCCCACGGGCGGCCCGCGCACGACGGAGAAGGTCGCCAAGCGCCCCGCTCCGCGTTTCGGGAGGGCCGGCGGGCGCCTCGTTCACGAGCCCCTCGTCCGGAGGTAGCGACGGGCCGCGGAGGAACGCGGGTAGAGTCTCAGGAGCTCGTTGCCGTAGCGGTCGGCGAGGTGGGGGTGTCCGAGCCGGCGCTCGAGACGGATGAGCGTCCAGAGGGCCACGGCCGGAGGCCGGGGTTCGAGGTCGACGTAGCGCGCAAGGTGCCGGGCCGCGGCGGTGTCCGAGCCGGCCTTCATCTCGAGGCGGGCGGCCTGCCAGAGCGCCGGGGCGAAATTGGGATCGAGGGCAAGCGCGCGGCGAAACGCGTGGACGGCCTCCGCCGGGTCGCGGCCCTTGAGCGCGCAGACACCGGCGTTGGTGTAGGCGGCCTGGGGCGTGCGGTAGGAGGGTTCGTGGGCGGCTTCGAGGAAACGCTGCACGGCCCGATGTTCCTTGCCGATCCGGCAGAGAAACGCCCCGTAGTCGTTGAGGGTATCGGGATCGTGGGGCGCGACGCCGAGAGCACGGCGGTAGGCCTCTCGGGCGGCGACGAGACGCCCGAGTTCCTCGTCGAGAAGCGCCAGCACGTCGAGGGCGGGCACCGACCGCGGATCGAGACTGAGCGCCCGGTGCACGGCGTTCAAGGCGCCGGTGCGGTTGCCGTGCTGGAGGTAGGCCACGGCGATCTCGGTGTCGAACATCGCCGCCCGCCGCGGGTGCGGACGCCCGAGGCCGACGGGCCGCGTGCTCGTCGTGGTGCAGCCCGCGAACACGAGGAGGGTTCCGAGGAGAAGGGGGATCAGGCGGCGCGGTGGGACGAACATGGGATTTCGGCTCCGGGGGCGTGTTTGCGGCGGTCGCGCACTTCGCCGGCGAGTTGCCCGCAGGCGGCGGCAATGTCGTCGCCGCGCGTGCGGCGGAGACGGGTAAAAACGCCGGCTCGGGTGAGGACGTCCTGGAAGGCGGCGACGCGTGCGTCCGCGGGGCGACGGAAGGCGCTGCCCGGGAAGGGGTTGAAGGGGATGAGATTGACCTTGACGGCGAGCCCGCGAAGAAGACGCACGAGCGCGCGGGCCTCGTCGGTCCCGTCGTTGACACCGTCCAGGAGCGTGTACTCGACGAGGACGTGGCGGTCGGGGCGGCGGGCCAGATAGTAGCGGCAGGCCGCGAGGATCTCGGCCAGCGGATGGACGCGGTTGAGCGGGACGAGCCGTTCGCGGAGCGCGTCGTGGGCGGCGTGGAGCGAGACGGCGAGGGCGACGTCGAGTTCGTCGGCCAGGCGACGCATCTGCGGGACGAGGCCCGAGGTGCTCACCGTGATCCGCCGGCGCGAGAGACCGTAGGCCACGGGGTCGAGCAGAAGGCGACAGACCGAGGCCACCGCCCGGTAGTTGGCGAGGGGTTCGCCCATGCCCATGAAGACGACGTTGGTGAGACCCTCGCGGCCGACGCGGTCGATCGCCCAGCGCACCTGAGCGACGATCTCGTGGGCCTCGAGGTTGCGCTGGAAGCCCTGAGCGGCCGTCGCGCAGAACGCGCAGTCGATGGGGCAGCCGGCCTGGCTCGAGACGCAGAGGGTCGTGCGCCCCTCTTCGGGGATGAGCACCGTCTCGACGGCGGCCCCGCCCGAGAGACGGAAGAGCGCCTTCTCGGTGCCGTCGGCGGAACGGAAGACACCGTCCGGCAGGAGGCGCCTGGTGTCGAAGGACGCGGCGAGACCCGCGCGGCCCGCGCGTCCGAGATCGGTCATGGCGTCCACGTCCCCCACCCCACGGCGGTGGAGCCAGGAGAGAACCTGGCGGGCGCGGTAGGCCGGCTCGCCCCGGGCGACAAACCACGCCTCCAGGCGCACGCGGTCCCAGCCCCACAACCCGGGGCGATCGGCCGGAGGGTTCAGCGTGGGCGCGGACACAGCTCGAGACGGCTGAAGAAGAAGGCGATCTCGTCCGCGGCGCTGGCCGCGGCGTCGGAACCGTGGACGACGTTGGCCTCAATGCTCGTTGCGAAATCGCGGCGGATGGTGCCGGGCTCCGCCTTGGCCGGATCGGTCGCCCCCATGAGCGTGCGGTGACGGGCGACGGCGTCCTCGCCCTCGAGGACCGAGACGACGACCGGTCCCGACGCCATGTAGCGAACGAGATCCGGGAAGAAGGGCCGGGCGCGGTGGACGTCGTAGAAACGGCCGGCGGCCTCCGCGTCGAGGCGGAGCATCCTCATCGCGATCGGACGCAGTCCGGCCGCCTCGTAGCGGCGGAGGATTTCACCGGTGAGGCCGCGGGCGACGCCGTCGGGCTTGACGATGGAGAGGGTTTGTTCGATGGCCACGTGGTCTTTGCCTCCGTCACGCGGCCCGCGCAACGGTGGCGGCGCCGCGGCTGCCGCGGCTTTCGCCGCCTTGGGGATTCCGCCCTCTAGGATAACGCATCGCCCCCGGGAAAGACCCCGTCCGTCTCAGCCCCACGCGCCCGCCCGGGCGTCCAACCCCTCCATTTCCGGCCGGCCGAAGGCCAAGTTCATGTTGGCCACCGCCTGAGTGGCCATCCCTTTGCCGAGGTTGTCGAGGGCCACGAAGGCGGCCAGGCGGTCGCCCTCGACCCGCCAGGCGAGGTCGGCGTAGGGCGTGCCCACGACGGCGGCGAGACGCGGAGGCTCTCGGCGCAGACGCACCTGCGGGGCGGCGGCGTAAGCGTGGCGGTAGGCCCCCCGCACCGCGGTCTCCGTCTCCCCCGGGACGAGGCTTCCGACGGCCGTGGCGGCGATGCCGCGCACGAAGGGTCCCGAATGGGGAACAAACGCCCAGCGGAGCGGACGCGCCCGGCGCCGGAGGAGCCCCTCGACCTCGGGCTGGTGGCGGTGCACGAGGGGATCGTAGGCCACGAACTCGTGGGCACGGTCGGGGTGGTGCGTGCGCGCCGAGGGCGTCGCGCCCGATCCGCTCGAGCCGGTGACGGCGGTCACCACCACGTCGGTCACGAGCGCCGCACGGGCCAAGGGGAGAAGCGCCAAGGCGAGGGC
>JAKAQQ010000041.1 GCA_021819635.1 Pseudomonadota bacterium | reverse complement strand
GGAAACGAGCCCGTCTTGCCGAGTGAAGAGGCGCCCTTCGTGCCCACGGAAACCTCGGCTTTGAGAACGGGACCGAGGGGGCAACCGGATGGGCTCTTCCCGATGCCGTCCGTCGTGCTCCGTACCGACACGCACGCGCCCGCAATCGCAAGGAGGGCGCGGTTTGAGGCTGCCGATCCCCCGGCGAGCGTTATGTCGGGCGCCCGCTCGGCGGCGCGGGGGAAGCGATCAGGTCGTGCCGATCCATCCCGTGGCCGCGTTGGCCTTCTGACCGGACGGGAGGTCCGCGATCCGCCGTGCGTGCCGTTTCCCGTATCCGGTCAGAGCCAGATAAATCACGGGGGTCGTGTAAAGGGTCATCGCCTGGCTGACGATGAGACCGCCGATCACGGCCATCCCCAGCGGGCGCCGAAGCTGCTCGCCGGTCCCCACGGCCAGGGCGAGCGGGAGAGCGCCCAGAATCGCCGCGAGTGTTGTCATCAGGATCGGTCGAAAACGGACCAGGCACGCCTTGCGGATGGCGTCCTGCGGCGTGAGCCCGTGGTGGCGTTCGGCTTCCAGGGCAAAGTCCACGAGCATGATGCCGTTTTTCTTGACGATCCCCATCAGCAGGAAAATCCCGATGACGCCAATGACCGAGAGGGGCGTTCCGGTCAGAAAAAACGCCAAGAGAGCGCCCACCCCGGCCGAAGGCAGGGTCGAGAGAATCGTCAACGGCTGCGCGAGGCTTTCGTAGAGCACCCCGAGGACGATGTAGATCGCCACCAGGGACGCGAGAATCAGGAGCGGGATGTCTTCCACGGAGCGCAGGAAATATTTCGCGTTCCCGCCGAAGCGGATGCGGACCCCCGGGGGAACGTGCATGCGGGCGATGCGCCGGCGCACCTCGGCGATCGCCGTCCCGAGCGCGACGTGGGGGGACAGGTTGAAGCTTACCGTGCCTTCCGGAACGCCGTCGAAGTGAATCACCTGGAGGGGGGCCGTCCCCCGGCCCAGCCGCGCCAGCTGGAGGAGCGGGACGGGCCCGGCGTTGCCCGCCACATAAAGGTGGGCGAGATCCCGGGGCGAACGGGCGCGCGCGGCGCCGACCGTGAGCACGACGTGGTACTGGTTTTGGGCCTTGTAGATGACCGAAATGGGGCGCTGGCCGAAGGCTTCTCCGAGCGCCGCGTTGACGGCGGCGACGCTCACGCCGAGGCGCGCGGCTTCCGCCCGGTTGATGGTGACGGTGATCTCGGTCTCGGCCCGGTTCAGGTTGGTCGACACGTTGTTGATCGCGGTCAGGCGTTTCAGCCGCTCCACGATGCGTTGCGTGATGTTGTCGAGCGACGCGTACGAGGGGTCGAGCACCGAAAAACTGTACGACCCCCCGTTTGTTTGTCCGCCGAAGAAAAGATCCTGGGCGATGTGAAGGTAGACCCGGACGCCGGGAATCCTCTCGAGCTTCCGTTCGAGATCGAGAATCACGAGCTTCCCCGATTGGCGGCGGCGGGCCGCGGGCTTGAGGCCGATGAACATCGTCCCGCGATTCGCGCTTGAAAACCCGTTCGTGACCCCGACGCTCGAGGTGACGGTGGCGATGGCCGGATCCCGGCGAACGACGCGGACGACCCGGGCCTGGAGACGTTTCATGCGCGCAAACGAGACGTCGGGCGCCGCCACGGTCCGGCCGATGACGAGACCGGTGTCTTCCTCGGGGAAAAAGGTTTTGGGGATGCGGATGTAAAGGACGACCGTCACGACGAACGTGAGCACGAAGAGGACGAGCATCGTTCGCCGGTGCCCGAGCGCCCAGTCGAGGCTCCGGGCGTAGCCGTTGACGATTCTCGCGTAGATCCGGCCGATCGGGCGCGTGAGGCCCCCCCCGCCCGCGCGGGGCGAGCGGGGGGGGTCCCGGTCCTTCATGAGGTGCGCGCAGATCATGGGCGTGATCGTGAGCGACGCCAGACCGGAGACCGCAATGGCCACGATCAGGGTCATCGCAAACTCGTGAAAGATCCCCCCGACGATGCCGCCCATCAGGACCAGGGGGAGGAACACGACCATGAGGGAGAGGGTGATCGAGACGACCGTGAACCCGATCTGTCGGGCGCCCTGAAGGGCCGAGGTCATGACGGGGAGTCCCCGTTCGTGATGCGCCACGATGTTTTCGATCATGACAATGGCGTCGTCTATCACGAAGGCGATGGAGATGGTGAGCGCCAGCAGAGAAAAGTTGTCCAGCGAATAGCCGAGCACCCCCATGACGGCCAGCGTTCCGGCGAGAGCCAGCGGGACCGTCGCGGCCGCGGCGAACGTCGGGGCGCCGCGACGCATGAAGAGGGCCACCACCACCAGAACCAGCGCCATGGTGACGAGCAGCGTGATCTCGATGTCGGCCACGCTGGCCCGGATGGTGGTGGTCCGGTCGGTCATCACGGCGAGGCGAACGGACGGCGGCATGGACCGTTCGAGGTTCGGCAGTTGCCGTTTGATGCCCCGCACCGTCCGGATCACGTTGGCGGCGGGCGTCTTTGTGACGGCAATCATGATCCCGGGTTCGCGGCCGTTGGTCGCGGCCAGCTGGGTGTTGGCGACGCTGTTGACGACGGACGCCACCTGACCGAGACGGAGGAGTGTCCCGTTGGCCGCCCGGAGCGCGATCGCGCGGTACTGCGCGGCGTTGTCGAGCTGTTCGTTCAGCGCCAGCGTGTAGCTCTTCCGGCGTCCCTGGAGGGTGCCGAGCGGGCCGAGGACGTTGGCCGTGCGCACCGCGTTGAACAGGCTGCTGGGGGCGAGCCCGGCGGCCGCGAGCGCCCGGGGCCGGAAACGAATCCGTACCGCCGGGAGTTCCCCTCCGTAGAGCACGACCTGCGCGACGCCCGGCACCCGGGACAATTGCTGCAGGAGGACGGTGTCGGCAAAGTCGTAGACCTCGCGCAGGGGCAGCGTCCGCGAGGACAGGAACATCGTGAGGATCGGGCGAGAGGCGGGATTGAACTCCCGGTAGAACGGGAGGTCCGGCATCCCGGACGGGAGATTGGGCAACGCGGCATCGATGCCGGCCTGGACCGCGTGCGCGTCGGCGCTGATGCGGGTGTTGGTGCCGAACAGAAGGATGATGGACGTGGATCCGAGCGAACTGATCGACCGGATCTCGTCGAGCCCGGGAAGCAGGCCGAGCGTGTGCTCGAGCGGGGCGGCGACGGTGTTGGCCATGACCCGGGGGCTGGCGCCCGGTTCCGAAGCGAAGACCACGATGCCGGGGATGGGGATGCTCGGGACCGCCGCCACCGGAAGCCGCACGTACGCCATGATCCCGGCGAGCAGCACCCCGAGCGCGAGAAGCGTGGTGCCGACCGGCCGCCGGATGAACGGTTCCGAAAAGCGCACCGTCTAGCCGGCCGTGGGGAGCGCCGCCGCGCTCGGCGCGACGGGGCGGGTGTGCCAGCGGTCCAGCGCGAGATAGACGACCGGCGTGGTGAACAGGGTGAGCACCTGACTCAACAGAAGCCCCCCGATGATGGTGATGCCCAGGGGTTCGCGCAATTCCCACCCCGCGCCGCCCTCGAGCACGAGGGGCACGGCGCCCAGAAGGGCGGCCATCGTCGTCATCATGATCGGGCGGAAGCGGAGGAGGGCGGCTTCGGTGATCGCCTCGCGGGGCGAGAGCCCCCGCTCGCGTTCCGCCACGATGGCAAAGTCGACCATGATGATGCCGTTCTTCTTGACGATCCCCATGAGCAGGATGATCCCGACGAGCGCCACGATCGTGAACGGGGTTCCCGTCACCAGGAGCGCGAGCAGCGCGCCCACGCCGGCCGAGGGCAGCGTGGAGAGGATGGTGACCGGATGGATGGGGCTCTCGTAAAGCACCCCGAGCACAATGTAAATCACGACGACGGCGGCGAGCACGAGCCACGGCTCTTCGGTCAGGGACTTCTGGAACTCGGCCGCGGCCCCGGCAAACGTTCCCGCGAGGGAAGCCGGGGCGTGGAGATTCTGTTCCGCACGACGGACGGCCTTCTCGGCCGCGCCGAGGGAGACGCCGGGCGCGGTGTTGAAACTGAGCGTCGCGGCGGGGAGCTGATCTTCCCGGGCGATCACAAGAGGTCCACGACGGACGGTCACGCGCGCGAGATCGCCCAGCGGGACCTCGGCGGTCGGGGTTTGCGACGCCGAGGCGATCGTGAGGGTGGAGCTTCCGCTGACCGCCGATCCCGGCCCCCGGGCGGCGACGGGCACCGCCGCGACCCCGCCGGCCGGCACGTAGATCGTGTCGAGCGCGGCCGGGGACGTCGCCCACCGCGGTCCGACGTCCAGGACCACGCGGTACTGGGCGTTGCTGGTGTAGATGGTCGAGATCTGGCGTTGGCCGAAGGCGTCGTCGAGAATGTTGGCGATCGTGGACATGCTCACCCCGAGCCGGGCGGCGGACGCCCGATCGACGTCGACGTACGCCTGGAGCCCGTGGTTCTCCTGATCGCTCCCGACGTCGCGCAGTTCGGGCAGGGCGCGCATGGCCGCCTCGATCCGGTCCGACCATTTCCGGAGCTGCGCGGCGTTGGTGTCCGTCAACGTGTACTGGTATTCGGCCGGGGCGATGCGCGACGACAGGGTCACGTCCTGGACGGGTTGCAGGGTGAAGCGCAGCCCCCGGACGCCCCGGAGGGACCGGCGGAGTTCGCGGAGGACCGTCGCGAGCGCGGGACGCTGGCCGATCGGCTTGAGCACGATGGTGAGCCGTCCCGTGTTGGGGGCCGGGTTGGTGGCGCCGGCTCCGATGAGCGAGGTCACGGCCGAGACGGCCGGGTTCTTCCGGACGACGGCAACCGCTCGTCTTTGGAGATGCGCCATGGCCCGCAGCGAGAGGCTCTGGGCGCCTTCGGTCACGGCGATGATTTCGCCCGTATCCACGGCGGGGAGAAGCGCTTTCGGGACGATGTCGAAGAGCAGGACCGTGAGGACGAGGGTCCCGGCAAACACGCCCAGCATGAACGTCCGATGCTGGAGGCACCAGCTCAGGCCGTGCCGGTAGGCCCCGCGTGTGCGCTCGAGGAGGGCGTCGGCCGCGCGGGAGAGCCGGTTCGGGCGGACCTCGCTTGCGGGCTTGAGGAGACGCGCGCCCATCATCGGTGTCAGCGTGAGGGAGACGACGGCGGAGACCACCACCGCCACGGAAAGCGTGACGGCAAACTCGGAGAACAGCCGTCCGATGACGCCGGTCATGAACAAGAGCGGGATGAAGACGGCCACCAACGAAACGGTGAGGGACACGATCGTGAAACCGATCTGCTGAGCCCCGAGATACGCCGCGCGGAGCGGGGGCTCGCCGGCTTCCACGAAGCGGACGATGTTTTCGATCATGACGATGGCGTCGTCGACCACAAACCCGGTCGCCACCGTCAGCGCCATCAGCGAGAGGTTGTCCAGTCGGTACCCGAGGCCGTCCATCACCGCGAAGGTGGCGACGATGGACAGCGGCAAGGCCACCGCCGGGATGAAGGTGGCGCGCGGGTTGGGCAGAAACAGGAAGATGACCAGCACGACCAGGACCATGGCCGCCAGAAGCGTGAACTGCACGTCCGCCACCGACGCCTTGATGGTTCCGGTCCGGTTGGCCACGACGGTGAGCCGCACGCCGTGCGGGAGCGTCGTCCGGAGGCGGCGCAGCGCGGCCTCCACCCGGGCCACCGTGCTCACGATGTTCGCGCCCGGGCGGCGGTGGATGTTGAGGACCACCGCGGGAACGTTGTCGACGCTGGCTTGTTCCTGGTTGTTCTCGAGTCCGGCGACGACGGAACCCACGGCGGAGACCGTGACCGGCGCCCCGTTGCGGTAAGCGATCAGGACGCCCTTGTACTGGCGGGCCAGCGTCAGCCGGTCGTTCGTGCCGATCGCGTAGGCCCGGTCCGGGCCCTGGAGCCCGCCGGTCGCCCCCGCCTGGTTGGCGTTCGCGACGGCGTTGCGCACATCCTCCAGAGAGAGGCCGTCGGCCGCGAGCCTGAGGGGGTTGACGTTGATGCGGATGGCTTTGCGGAGCCCCCCCGCAATCGTGACCTCGCCGACGCCCCGGATTTCCGAGAGTTTCTGCAGGAAGGACGTCTGGGCGATGTTCGCCACCGCGTCAAGAGGCAGGGTCCCGGAGGTCAGCGCGAGCGTGAGGATGGGCGCGTCCGCGGGGTTGACCTCGCGGTACACCGGGGGGTACTGGAGACCGGGCGGGAGCTCGCCCGCCGCCGCGTTGATCGCCGCCTGCACGTCCTGGGCCGCCGTGGACAGCGGCACGCTCAAGTCGAAGCGCAGCGTGACGACGCTGGTTCCCTCGCCCGAGACCGAACTCATGGCCGCGAGACCGGCGATCTCGCCGAACTGACGTTCGAGCGGGGCGGTGATCAGTTTGGAGATCGTGTCGGGGGAGCCGCCCGGGAGCTTGGTGACGACCTCAATGGTTGGGAACGACACCTGCGGGAGGGACGAGACGGGGAGCTCCATGTACCCGAGGACGCCCGCCAGGAACACCGCGATCGCGAGGAGTGTGGTCGCGACGGGCCGGGCGATGAACGGGCCGGAGATGTTCACGTCGTCCCGGTCGCCCGGCCCATGATCTTGATCGGGGTGCGGGCCCGGATCCGCGAACCGCCCGCCGTCACGACGGTGGCGCCGGGCGCAAGGCCGGCGCCGATCACGGCGGTCGACCCGCTCTCGTAGGTGACGCGGACCGGTTGCACGATGACCCGAATCCCGTGCGCTCCGCCCGCCCTGCCTTCCACGAGGTACACGAAGCGGCCCGCGCGCCCTTCCCGGATTGCCGTTGCGGGGATCGCGACGACACGGCGCA
>JAKAQQ010000040.1 GCA_021819635.1 Pseudomonadota bacterium | reverse complement strand
GTAGAAGACGTGCACCTGATGGATGTGCGGAATATCGACGAGCGTGTAAAGACGCAGGGCACCGAGGCGGGCGCCCGATTCCTCGAGCGTTTCGCGCCGCGCCCCCGAGGCCATGGTCTCGCCGTTATCGAGGAAGCCCGCGGGGAGAGTCCAGAGCCCTCGGCGTGGTTCGATGGCCCGCCGGCAGAGGAGCACCCCGCGCCGGGAATCGTCGGGGAGAACCCCGACGATGAGGCGCGGGTTTTCGTAATGAATGTGGCCGCAGGCGGCACAGACCAGCCGTTCGTGGGTGTCGCCCGGGGGGACACCGGGCCGGAGGGCCTGTCCGCATCGGAAGCAGTAGGGCATGGCTCAACCTCGGCATGTCGCCGACCCGGCCGGCGGCAGAAGGACTGGTGCGAGAGGAGGGACTCGAACCCTCACGATCTTGCGATCGGCGGCTTTTGAGACCGCTACGTCTACCGGTTCCGTCACTCTCGCAGGGGGCCGCTTCGGGCCGTACCGGCTCCGGGGTACGCCCGGCGCCAATTATAAGTCTCTCCCCCTCGTGGATTCGCCGCCGCGCGGCGAGGGGCGGTCACAGCGTGTAAATGAGGGAGACCGAGGTGTAGGTGTCGGTTTTCGCCAGTCCGGGCAGCACGTTCGAGTTGTGCTCGAGCGTGTAGGAGAGAGAGATCGCGAAATTCCCGGCAAGGTGGGCCGTGAGCGACGTCACCGCTTCCGAATAGACGTCGTTCGTGCCCCGGGCCACGCTGAGCCGTTCGGAAAAGTGGCTCAGGCGGTTCAGTTTCCAGCGGTAGCCCAACGCGACGCGCTCGATCGCCGACGTTCGGACCGCCTGGTTGACGAGTACACTGTGGCGCATTCCGACGCCGAAGCTGGCGTCAAGCTGTTGGCCTGCGACATGGAACAGACGCCGCCCGTACCCGACGGCCGCCGTTTCGCGGTGGGTGTAGCCGCTGAAAGGGTTGCTGTAGTAATCGAGGAGCGAAAAGACATAATTGCTCGGCGTGAACGCGTAGCTCGATTCCCAGGCGCCGTTGCGCGTGCTGGTGTTGACCGTTCCCTGGGCGCTGCCCTGGACGAAGTGGTAGTCCAAGATGTTGGTCCACGCGCCGTCGTGATTCGTGAGATACAGACGCGCGTCGAGGTTGCTCGAGCGCACACTCCCGGTGGAGGCGAGGTAGCCGACGGAGACGGTTCCCTGCCAGCCTTCTTTTTTGGTGGGGTGCTTCGCTCCCGGGGGGCGCAGCCGGAGCGTCCGCCAACCGTAGCTGGCGTGGGCCAGGGGCGCGAGACAGAGACCCAGACCGGCCGCGCAGAGCACGCGCACGAAAGAGCGGCGGAAGCGGTCGGAGGCGTGCATGCGTCCCAGTGTACCAAGGGACGGGCGCCGGGAGGAACGAGGCCGTGAAAATCGAAGCGTTCGACTATCCGCTTCCTCAGGAGGCAATTGCGGACCGCCCGGTCTGGCCCCGAAGCGCCTGCCGCCTCCTCGTCGTCGAGAGGGACCGGACCCACGACACGTGTTTCGGGGATCTCGTTCGCTGGCTTACGCCGGGCGACCTTCTCGTCGTCAACGACACCCGGGTTTGGCGCGCCCGGTTCGAGGCCCGACGTCCCGGGGGTGGGCGCCTCGAGATCCTTCTGGTTGGGCTCGAGAGTCCCGAGCGGGCCTTGGCCCTCGTCCACGGGGCACGGCGCGTGCGCGAGGGGATGACCCTGGAGCTCGAGGGGGGCGCGCGGATCGTCGCCGAAGGACGCCGGGACGAGCACTGGTGTCTGCGGGCTCCCGGGGACGGATGGGAGGCGCTCATGGAGCGTTTCGGGCGCGTCCCGATCCCCCCCTACCTCGGTCGTGAGGAACGCGCCTGCGATGCCGAGGATTACCAGACGGTCTTCGCCCGCGCCGCCGGGTCGGTTGCGGCCCCGACGGCGGGGCTTCATTTCGACGCCGAGCTTCTCGCCCGACTGGGCGGCTCCGGGATCGAAATCGGGACGCTGACGCTGCACGTCGGGGCGGGCACCTTCACCCCGGTGCGGACGGTCGAGATCGAGGACCACCGCATGCACGCCGAGGCCTACGGGGTGCCGGTGGAGCTTGCGACGCGCCTCGCGGCGGTCCGCGCGGCCGGGCGTCGGGTGGTCGCCGTCGGGACGACGGTCGTCCGGGCCCTCGAGAGTTACGCCCGCGTCCCCGCTTCGCTACGCGGCGCACCTTACGAGGGGTGGACCGATCTTTACATTCGCCCGGGGTTCCGTTTTGCCCTCGTGGACGCCCTTGTGACCAATTTCCACGCGCCGCGATCGTCGCTCCTCGTCCTGGTGGCCGCGTTGGCGGGGCACGAACGCCTCCTCGAGGCGTACCGTCACGCGCTCGACCGCGGATACCGCTTCCTGAGTTACGGCGACGCCATGTTCGTCACCGGCCGCCATGCGCTTTGACGTCCTGGCCCACGACGGAGCGGCGCGTATCGGACGGCTCACGACGGCGCACGGAGACCACGAAACCCCGCTTTTCCTCCCCGTGGGGACGTACGGGGCCGTGAAGGGCGTGCCCGTGGAACTGCTGCGGGCGACAGGAGCGCGGGCGCTTCTGGCCAACGCGCTCCACCTGGCGTTGCGCCCCGGCGCGGAGGCGCTCGCCCGCCTCGGTGGCCTCCACGCGTTCATGGGTTGGGACGGGCTCATCCTGACCGATTCCGGAGGCTACCAGGTGCTCTCCCTCGCGGCGCTCAGACGTGTGTCCGAGGAAGGGGTTCTGTTCCGCTCCCCCGTGGATGGCCGCGAGATCCTGCTCACGCCGGAGCGGGCGGTCGCGGTCCAGCACGCGGCCGGAAGCGACATCCTCATGGTGCTCGACCAGGTGCTCCCGCACCCCGCCCCCGCCGCGCGGGTTGCCGAGGCGGCGGAGCGTTCCCTGCGCTGGGCCCGGCGCTGCCTCGAGGCCCACGGGAATCACCCGGGGGCGCTGTTTGCGATTGTCCAGGGGGGCACCGATCCCGAGCTGCGCCGCCGCTCGGCTCGGGCCTTGTGTGCGGAAGGCTTTGCGGGCTACGCTCTCGGAGGTCTGGCGGTGGGCGAAAGTTTCGAGCAGCGCCGCGAGATCCTGGCGGTCAGCGTCCCCGAGCTTCCGGCCGATCGCCCGCGTTACCTGATGGGCGTGGGGCGGCCGGAGGATATCGTCGAGGCCGTCCGCCATGGGATCGACCTCTTCGACTGCGTGATCCCCACCCGCCACGCGCGCAACGCGCATCTTTTTACGGGCGACGGGGTGGTGCGCCTTCGCCAAGCGCGTCACGCGGAGGACCCGCGTCCCTTGGACGAACGTTGCCACGGGCCCTGCTGCCGGCGCCACAGCCGGGCGTACCTCCGCCACCTCGACCGGCTGGGCGACCCCCTCTTCGTGACCCTGGCGAGCCTGCACAACATCGGTTATTACATGGCACTTATGAACGCTCTCCGGGCGGCGATTCGCGCCGGCCGGGTGGGCGATTTCCGCCCCGAGGAAGCCATCGCCTCCTACGGCGTTCCGTGCGATAATGCCGGACCCTGAGGAAGCCATCTCCCGAGGAGAGTCCCGTGTCGCTGCTCGTTCCGAACGCTTGGGCCGCCGCCCCCGCCGCCGCCCCCCACGGCCAGAGCCTCTGGTCGCTGCTCATCTTTTTTGCTGCCATCTTCGCCTTGTTCTACATCATCGCCATACGCCCCCAGGTCAAGCGGCAGAAGGAACACAAGAAACTCGTCGACGCGCTTTCCGTCGGTGACGAGGTGATCACGCAGGGCGGCATCCTTGGCCGGGTCCTCCGGCTCACGGATCAGCTTGTGGTCCTCGACATCGGCAAGGGAACCGAGCTCACCCTGCAGCGCAACGCCGTCGCCGCCGTTCTGCCCAAGGGCAACCTGACTTTCTGATCCCCCTTTCCGCTCCGGAGCCCCTCCAGGGACCCCCGTGCCATGCTTAACCGTTATCCGCTCTGGAAGAACCTCACCGTCGTCTTGGTGACGGTTTTTGCCGTTTTCTTTGCCTGGCCGAACATCTACCCGAAAGCCCCGGCGCTTGACGTGACGCGCATCGGGTCCGACGTCGTGCCCACGGGAACCCTCGTGCGCATCCGGCGCATCTTGGCCGAGGCCCGGCTTCCGGTGCTTCAGGTGCGCCACGCCCCCCACGACGCCGTGGTCGTCTTCCGCACCCCGGCGGCCCAGCGCCGGGCGCTTGGCCTTCTCAAGCACCGCCTCGGGGACGACTTCTCGGTGGCGCCCAATCTCGTGCCTCTCCTCCCGGCCTGGATGCGCTCCCTCGGTCTCCGGCCCATGCCCGAGGGCCTGGATCTCCGCGGCGGGATCTATTTCCTGCTTGGCGTCGATACCCACGCGGCCCGCCACGAGGCGCTCGAGAACGACCGCGCGGAGACGCAGGTGCTCCTGCGTCACCACCACGTCTATTTCCGTTCCGTGACGCTCCGGTCGCACGGGTTCGGCGTGGAGCTCCTCGATCCCGGGGCGATCCCGGCCGCCCGTCGCCTCCTCCGCCACCGCTTTTCCGACGCCACCCTGAGCACGCTGCCGGGCAACCGGCCGTACCTCGCCGTCCGTTTCCCCCCGAGCGTGCTCGAGGCCCTTGACCGCCAGGCGGTCCGCCAGGACGTCTCGGCGCTGCGCCGCCGCGTCGACGAGCTCGGTGTCGCCGCCGCCGTCGTCGAGCAGCAGGGCCGACGGAACATCGTCGTGGAACTGCCCGGCATCGAGGACACCGCCCGGGCCAAGCGGCGCCTGGGCGACACGGCCACCGTGCAGTTCCGGATGGTCTACGCCGGGGCCGACGCCGACGCCGACCTTCAACGCGGGATCGTCCCCCCGGGGGCCCGGCTCTTTCACACGACGAACGGCGCCCCCATCCTGCTGGACCGCGCCGTGGTGGTCGGGGGGCGGCACATCGACAACGCGACCGCGACGTACGTCCACGGTCAACCCGCGGTCAGCGTCACGCTGGACTCCGTGGGCGGGGCGCGGATGTTCAAGGACACGTCCCACAACGTGGACAAACCCATGGCGGTCCTCTACATCGAGAACCGCAGCGAGCGCCGTACGGTCGACGGCGTCCGGCTCACGTTCACGAAGAAGGTTGAGCGGGTCATCAACGTCGCCACCATCCGTGGCGTGTTCTCGAGCAATTTCCAGATCACGGGCTTGGGCCAGCGCCAGGCGAACAAGCTGGCCCTTCTCCTGCGGACCCCGCTCGCCGCCCCGATGACGGTGGTCGCCGAGCGGACGATCGGGCCGAGCCTGGGGCGGGCGAACATCCGCGACGGCATCGCCGCGGTTGTTCTGGGCTTCGCGCTCGTTCTCCTCTTCATGGTGCTCTACTACCGGGTCTTCGGACTCATCGCCGACATCGCCCTCGTCATCAACTTTTTCCTCACCGTGGCGCTCCTCTCGCTGATCCACGCCACGCTCACGCTGCCCGGCATCGCGGGCCTCGTGTTGACCGCCGGCATGGCGATCGACGCCAACGTGCTCATCTACGAGCGCGTGCGCGAGGAACTGCGGAACGGCAGCACCCCGCAGGCCGCGATCCACGCCGGTTACGAGCACGCCTGGGCGACGATCTGGGACTCGCACGTCACGACCCTGATCGCCGCCGTGGCGCTTTTCTTCCTCGGCAACGGTCCCGTTAAGGGGTTCGCGGTCACCCTTACCTTCGGCATCATCACCTCGCTCTACACGGCGGTGATGACGAGCCGCGCGATCACCAACGGGCTCTTCGGCGGGCGTCGTCTGACGCGCCTGTCCGTCTGAGTCCGGCCCCCGGGGTCCCCGACGATGGAATTCTTCAGAAACGTCCCGCACATCAACTTTCTCGCCGCGCGTCGCTACGCGCTCGTGCTCTCCGCCATCCTGATCGTGGTGACGACCGTCTCCTTGGCCACCCAGGGCCTGCATCTCGGTCTCGACTTTACCGGGGGGGCGACCGTGCAGCTCCAATTCCCGAAGACGACGGCGCTGGCTCCCTGGCGGCGGTTTCTCCACGCCCACGGTTTTCGTGGGGCGCGTGTCCGATATTTCGGTGGGAAAACCAGCGTCCTCGTGCGGCTGCGCCCGCAACGCGGCGTGAGCTTGACCGCCCTCGGCCGCCGGGTTGTCGCCCTCATCCGCCGGCGCGACCCTTCGGTCGTCGTCGCCGGGATCGAGGCCGTCGGCCCTCAGGTCGGGAGTTCGCTCCGGATCAAGGGTCTTGAGGCCATGCTCGGCGCCCTGATCCTCATCGTGATCTACGTGGCCTACCGCTTCGAGTACCGTTTTGCGCTCGGGGCCATGGCGGCCACGGTCCACGACGTCTTCCTCACGATCGGGTTCTTCTCGCTCACGCGGATGACCTTTAATCTTGACGTGCTCGCGGCGGTTCTCGCCATCATGGGCTACTCCCTCAACGACACGGTGGTCGTCTTCGACCGCATCCGCGAGGATTTCCGCAAGGCCCGCCGGGGGACCCCGATTGAGATCATGGACCGGGCGATCAACGAGACGCTGTCGCGGACGGTCATGACGGCGCTCATGACGCTCCTGGTGGTCGTCGCGCTCATGGTCGTGGGCGGGCCGGTGCTGCGCGGGTTCTCGGTGGCCCTCTTCGTGGGCATCCTGATCGGGACCTATTCCTCGATCTTTATCGCGAGCGCAACGGCGCTCACACTCGGGGTGACGCGGGAGAACCTGCTGCCGAACCCCCCGCCCGATGCGGTGGACGACCGCCCCTGAGACGGTCCCGCCCTCCGGCGGGGGTCAACGCGGGGCGGCGGCGGGTGTCTCCGTCTCGAGATCG
>JAKAQQ010000039.1 GCA_021819635.1 Pseudomonadota bacterium | reverse complement strand
CGGTCCGGGCTTGGACGGAGGCCGCCCAGAGAAGGCCATCGGCGGTGGCGGCAAGGCTGCAGACCAGGTGGGCCGAGAAGCTGTCGCTATGGGCGGCTCCGGCTTGGCCGGTCGCGGGGCCGGCGTGTCTTCGACCGCGGTCGGCGGGCTTGCCGCGAGTGGCGCGGACGGAGCGGGCGACGCCGACTCAGCCGGCGATGCAGACGCGGCAGGCGAAGCGGGCACGGCGGACTCGGCAGGGGAAGCGGGCGGGGCCACGCCCTCCTCCGAAGGACGCGCCGATTCCGCCTCGTGCCGGATCTTGGCGTACGCCGCCTCGAGAGGAAGAAGGCAGGCTTCGGCGTTCTCCAGAAGGTTCTCGGCCCCGGGCCGCTGCTGGCGAACGGTCTCGAGCCAGTACTCGACGCTCACGAACGCGTCGGCGAGGCGGGCAAAAAGCTGGGCGCCCTGGGGGAGGGCCGCGATTTGCCGCCAGAGGCCCGGCTCGACGATGCGGCGCAGTCGCTCAATCAAGGCGGCCGCTTTCCCATAGTCCAGCAAACGGAGGACGGAAACCGAGGCGTTGAGATGCGCGCTCAGGGAAGCCGGCAGCGTCCCGCTCTGCGCGGAGGAGGCGGAGAGTTCGTTGCGCACGCGCGCCAGATTCACCAGGACCTCGCGGATGGCCGCCGCCCGGGCCTGCGAAAGCAGGACGTCGGGTTCCGCCACCCCCGCCTCGCGGAGGGCACGGGCGTGCGTCAGCCTCTCGATCTCCTCGTCGAGCCCGTCCTCGACTTTGAGCAGGGTGGCGGCAACCTCGAAGAGCGCGTCGTTCGGGAGCGCCGTCCGGGTCGCCTGCTCCAGGGCCTCGGCCTGTGCTTTGAGGTCGTCGTGAAGGGCGGTCAACCCGAGGACGGAGAGCGTCGAAGCGGACTTGCGCAGGACCGAGACGAGCGGGGCGAGATCCTCCGCGCGGCGTTCCTCGGGTTTCTGACGCTGGTAGATATCGAGCTGGGTCTTGACGAAACGGAGGTCGTCGTGGACCGCTCCGCCGACGGTGCGCAGGGCGGCGTAGGACGGGGAGGAGAGGTCGGCCGTGCTCGCCGACCAGCCTTCGTCACGGTCCCGATCGCGGTAGGTCTCCTGGACCGCCCGCACCCGCGGACCCGCGCTCGTCGCCTCGCGGACTTGGGCCAGAAGCGTGTCGCGAAGACGGTGTTCGTCGGGGCCCGCCGCCCCACCCCCCCCGGCCAGGCGCTTGAGGACCCCGTCGAGACGGCCGAGAAGTTGCTTGCGCTCGGTGCTCAGGGGGAGGCCCGCGTCGCGCAGGGCCTCAAGGAAGGCGCTGGCGGCCCACCAGAGTTCAAAGGAGGCGGTCTCCGTCACCGCCCCCTCGATCTGGGCGCAGATCTCCATCATGGCGGCGAGCGCGGAAGCGTCCACGGAGCGCTCGTAGACGCCGAGAAGATGGGACTGGTAGCGGGGACGGAGGGTGCGGGCCAAGGTTGCGAAGTCGCTGTGCGAGGCACGCCCCGCGTGGGCGCGGCGGAGCATGTGGAGAGCCGTCTTCAGACCCGGCTCGTCGAGGGCCGGTTCGCCGGCCTCGGCTCTCAGGTCGTTGAGAAGCGGCAAGAGGACGTGGGGATTGTCGTGCATGGTCCCCACGACCCTTTCGAGGTAGAGGGGGAGCTGGAGAATCGCCCGCGTCAGGACCGCGAGGGTTTCGCCCTGCGCCTCGCGGCGCCCGCTCTCGATCGCCGCAAGCGTCCGCTCCACTTCGTGGGCAAGAAGCGCCCCCCCGTCGAGCTCGATCGTTTGAAGGACCCCGCGCACCTCGCGCATGAGGGCGAGGGTCTCGGCCAAGGCCGCCTCGCCACGGTCGCCTTCGACGTACCCGTGCCAAGCCTTCTCGGCCCTGTCGAGATTCTTCTCGAGTTCGGCCTTGACCCAGAGGAGAGATTGGGCGGCCGGGTGGGTGGACATGACGGTGGCTCCGCTCCTCTCAGCGGCCGGCCAAGGCCAGCTCCGGGATGAGATCGACTTCCTCGTGGAGCTCCGGGGGCGCCGCTCCCGAGGGCGTCGGTGCCTCGGGTCCCGCGTCCGGAGTCTCCTCGGGCGCCGCCAACTCTTCCGGAAGCTTGAAGCCGGCCACCGTCCGCCGGAGTTCGCTCGCAAGCTGGGTCAGGGTCGCGATGTCCTGCACCGTCGTTTGCGTGCCCTCGGTCGTCTGGGTGGTGATTTTCTGGATGAGATCCATGGCCGCCGTGACCTCCCCCGAGGCGGTGGCCTGCTGGCGGGCCGCCTCCGAGATGGTCTTGACGATCGTCGCGATGTGCCCCGAAACCGTCTCAATTTCGCTCAAGGCACGGCCGGCGTTTTCGGCCAGCTGCGCCCCGTTGACCACGCCGGAGGTGCTCTTCTCCATTGAGTCGACCGCTTCCCCCGTGTCGTTCTGAATCGCCTTGACCAAGGTTTCGATCTGCCGTGTCGCGTTGCCCGCCCGTTCGGCAAGCCGCTGCACCTCGTCGGCGACGACGGCGAACCCGCGGCCGGCCTCGCCGGCCGCCGAGGCCTGGATCGACGCGTTGAGCGCCAGAATGTTCGTCTGCTCCGCGATGTCGTTGATGAGCTCGACGATATCGCCGATTTCCTGGGAACTCTCGCCGAGACGCTTGATCCGTTTGGCGGTCTCCTGGATCGATTCGCGGATCGTGTTCATGCCCTCGATCGTCGCCCGCACCGCGTCGGCGCCCCGGTGCGCAATGGCCACCGAACGCTGCGCGACCTGGGCGGCCTGCTGGGCGTTGGTCGAGACCTGCTCGATCGAGCGGGCCATGGTCGTCACCTGGGTCGACGCCTGGCGGATCTGGCGGCTCTGGAGCGTGGCGGCCTGCACGAGCTCCTGGGCCGTGGTGTTGGTGCTGCGGGCGGCGTCGTCGATCCGTACCGCCGTCAGGTTGATCGTTCGGACGAGACCGCGCAGCTGCTCGACGGCGAAGTTCACGGAGTCGGCGATCGCGCCCGTGATGTCTTCCGTCACCGAGGCCTGAACGGTGAGATCGCCATCGGCGAGCCCCGCCAGCTCGTCAAGGAGCTGGAGAATAGCGTTCTGGTTGCGCCGCGTTTCCTGAAAGCGCGCGCGCTGGGCCACCTGAATTTCGCCGACGAGCCGCCAGCCAAAGAGCAGCATCGCGAGAACGGCCAGGCCGATCCCGAGGACCACGTAGGCGACGAGCGGACGAACCCAGAACGGGCGGGTGATCGGGCGGGCACTCGCGAGGACACGGGCGCTCGCGCGCCGCAGGACGGGCACGCGCGCGGCGAATCCGGACCAGGAGACCTCGATCGGTTCGAGCGTCTTGGCCTGACCGACAATCGTCCCCACCCCCCGGGCCACCGGCGCAAAAAGCGCGGAGAGCGAACGGAGCGAAGCAAACAGCGCCGGGTCGGTCACCGGGGGAAGGCCGAGGCTCCGGGAGCCCACCGCGAGCCCCCGGGTCACCTCCTCCATCTTCCGCGCCTCCCGGCGTACCTCGCGTACGTACCCGCCAAAGAGGGCGTGGGGGCGTCCGAACGCCGCGAGACGGCGATTGAGGCGGGACGCCTCGACGGCCAGACGGACCGCGGGCACGACCTGGGCGGCGGGGGCCCCCACCGCTTCCAGGCGAGCGGCCAGATGACGGGCCGCGACCCGGTAGAGCGGCAGCGCGATCCGGGCGGCGTGGACGGCCTGCACGGTTTCTTTCAGGCTCGCCCGGGCGGCCGTGGTCTTGGCCAAGGCTTCGCTGAGGAGCGGCCGGGCCTGCACGAGTTGGGCGGTAAGGGTCGCGAGGGCAGGACCGGCGGCGAGGCGACTGGCCGCGAGCGCGCCCGCTCCGTCAAGCAGGGACTGGCCGCGGGCAAGAAGACGGCCTACGGCGCGGGGGTGGCTGCCCAGAAAGGCCGCACGGTAGTCGACCGGGAGGCGGGTCAGATGATGGGCTTCCTGGGCCACCGTCCGGCGGACGTCGAGCGTCCTTGCCCGCCAGGCGGAGAGCTGCTGGAGTTCAAAGACCCCCGCGGCAAGGAACGCGATGCCCAAAAGCAGCCCGAGCAGGAGGGAGCGACGGGAGCGGATACCTTGTTCTGCCATGATCTTACTCCTTCGCGGGAGACGATCCCACGACGATGGTTGGTGCCGCACGAGACAGGAGGGAAAGACCGCAACGCATCACAGGGAGGCCTCCAGGAAGGTCGGGTCGTCGGCCAGGCGCGGGATGTCGAGGCGACGGTAGGGCCGCCCCCCGATGGTGTGTGTTTCTCCGAGGAACGGGCGGTCACCCGCACGGTCCGTCGCCGCCTCCGCCCCAAGGCGGCGGAACCCCGCCACTTCATCGACGACAAGCGCGGAAGGGAGACGGGGGTGGCTGATCCAGAGGAGACGGGTCCGCGGGCCGGGTTCCGTCAGAGGCCCGCCGAGAAAATGCCCCAGGTCGGCCACGGCCACGAGAAACCCGCGCACGTTGGCCAGGCCAAGAAGCCAGGAGCGGGCACGGGGGAGGCGCGTGAGCGGGAGGGGGAAGAGGATTTCGCGCACGTCCTCGCGGGGGGCGACGAACCAACTCGACCCGGCACGAAAGGCGAGACCCACGCGCGCCTCCCCCTCCCGGGTCCCCTCGCCCCGAAGACGGAGAACCTCCTGCGCACGGTCGGCCAGCGCGACGAGAAGCGCGAACGGGCGGTCGCGGAGGAGGGCGAAATCAGCGTCCACCGGGCGACCCGAGCACCTTGCGCACACTTTCGAGAAGCGCGGCCTCGGAAACCGGCTTGGTCAGGTAGTCCTTGGCCCCCTGACGGATGCCCCAGATCCGGTCGGTCTCCTGGCTCTTGTTGCTCACAACGATGACGGGGATCGATTTCATCTCCGGATCAAGCGAAAGTTTTCGGGTCGCCTGAAAACCGTTCATCCCCGGCATGATCACGTCCATCAGGATGAGATCCGGCCGCTCGACGCGGGCAACCTCAAGCGCCTCTTCGCCCGAAGTCGCGGTCACGACACTGTGCCCGGACTTGAGCAGCGCGGTGCGCAGAATGTGCATTTCTGTGGGCGAATCGTCGACAATCAGGATCTTGGCCATGGCTTTCCAGAACACTCCTCACGGTTCACGGGGCTCCCTCTTCACGACCGAGGGCTGCCTCGGCGGCTTCGGGAAAATACTTGCGTAACGCTCCAAGGAGATCGTCCTCGGAGAACGGTTTGGTAATGTAATCCTCCGCGCCGCAGATGCGGCCACGGGCGATGTCGAAGATGCCGTCTTTGCTCGAGAACATGACGATGGGGGTCTGCCTCATCTCGCCGTTGCGCTTGATGAGCTGGCAGGCCTCGTACCCGCTCAGGCGCGGCATCATGACGTCGAGGAAGATGAGATCGGGGCGGTACTCGGCCACGGACGCCAGAGCCTCGAATCCGTCGGTGGCGCTGCGGACCTCGCAGCCGGCACGCTTGAGGATCTTCTCGGCGTTGGCGCGCACGGTCGCGCTGTCATCGACGACCAGCACACGCAAGCCCGCTCTCTCACCGCCCGTGTTTTGTCCCGTGGCCACAACCCACCTCCGGAGGACCACCGCCCTCTCACGTCTAACCTTTTACCACAACTTTGGCCGATAATCCATTGGCCGGCCACCAACCCCGAACCGCCATGCCCCCTCTTCTGGCCGTCGTGATGGATCCGCCCGAACGGCTGCACCCCCAAAAAGACACGACCCGCGTTCTCTGCGAGGCCGCCCAGGGGAGGGGCTGGCGCCTCTGCTACCTTCCGCCCGCGGGCCTCCGGCTTTCCGGGGAAGGGGTCGTGGGCCGCGGCCACGACCTCGAGGTCCGCCCGGGACCGGACGCGGACTGGTACCGCCTCGGGGAGGGGCGGGACCTCCCGCTCCGGGAAGCCGCGGCCGTTCTCCTCCGTGCCGACCCCCCCTTCGACCTCGAGTACCTGCATCTCACCCACATCCTCGAGGCGGCCGCCCGGGCCGGGACCCTCGTCGTCAACGATCCCCGCGCCGTCCGCGACCACAACGAGAAACTCGCGATCCTGCGCTTTCCCGACCTCATTCCGCCCACCCTCGTCAGCCGCGATCTCGGACATCTCGAAGCCTTCCTCGAGGCGGAAGGCCGGGCCGTCCTGAAACCCCTCGACGCCATGGGCGGGGAGGGGATTTTCGTCCTCGCCCGTGACGACCCCAACCGCCGCGTCGCCCTCGAGACCCTGACCCGGGGGGGGAGGACGAGCGTCATGATGCAGCGCTATCTCCCCGAGATCCGCGACGGCGACGCCCGCGTCCTCGTGGTCGACGGCCGGCCCTTCGACCACGCCCTTGTCCGGGTCCCCGCCCCCGGGGAGACCCGCGGCAACCTGGCGCGCGGCGCCCGCCCGCACGTCCGCCCGCTCACCGCGGCCGAACGCCGGGCCGCGGAGCGGGTCGGCCCCGCCCTGCGCGAGGCGGGGCTGCTCTTCGTCGGTCTCGACCTGATCGGCGGACACCTGACCGAAATCAACGTCACCAGCCCCACCGGCGCCCGCGAACTCGAGAAGGCCACGTCTCTCCCGGTGGGGGCCCTCCTCTTCGAAGCGCTTGAACGGCGACTCGGTGCCGGGCAGGGCACGGCACGGAACTGAGACGCGTGCGCGCCAGCCCCCCCGCACCCTCCCCCCACGAGCGGCTTGCCCACCTCATCGTCCTCGTGGCCGTGAGCTACGGGGTGGTCATCCTCGGCGTGCGCTTCGCCCCCCCGTTCCTCCATCCGCGGCCCCCAGGACGCACCGTCCACGTCACCGTCGTCTCGGTCGCCGCCCGCACCGCCCCCCGCCGTGCGATCGTCCTCGCCCAGGCCAACGCCCGCGGCGCCGGGCGTGTTCCGCGCGCCCTGGCCTCCGAAAAACCCCTCCCGAGCGGGGGCACCCCTGATCGGAA
>JAKAQQ010000038.1 GCA_021819635.1 Pseudomonadota bacterium | reverse complement strand
ATCTGGACGGCGAAACCTGGCTCCGCGCGGCGGCGGAGGCCCAACGGCTCACCCTCGAACTGCGCCGGCAGCTGGGGCTCGGGGACCGCCTTCTCTGGGCCTGCCGGAGCGGCGAGCGGCTCGTCGTCCACGTGGCCGACCCGGGCACCGCCGCGGCCGCCCGCTTCGCCGCGGCCGCCTTTCTCCGCCGTTCGAGGGGCGCGCCCCCCCCGCGTCTCGTCGTCCGCCTGGGGCCGCCGTGTCCGGACACGGAAAAACCACGGCCGCGGCCCACCGCCCCCGGCCCGAACGGCCCGCTCGCCCGTCTCCTCGCGCGCGTGCGCGAGGACTGAGAGCCGCGCCCCCCTGCGAACGGGCGCCCGCCCCTTCCTTTGGCCTTGTGCAAAGCGCGGTTGGATCTTCCGTGCCGACAGCATCCTGAAGCCTGCCCGCTCCTGATCCATGCCCGCCCACGGGTGGCGCACATCGTCCCTCCGGTCGACACCGGGGAAGCGCGAATTCCGATTGTGGGGTTTGATCTGGACCGGGCGGTCCTGGACTCCGAAGCCCAAGAGTGCCCGCGTTCAGGCGACGACCGGCGTCCCGAGGTAAGAGACGGGGGCGAGGCGCGGGTCTTCGTAGCTCACTTCTTCCCACGCCGACCGTCGCTCGAGCAGCGCACGCACAAGAGCGTTGTTGATGGCGTGCCCGCACTTGTAGCCCTCGTAGGCCCCGATGAGGGGACGGCCGAGAAGATAGAGATCGCCGATCGCGTCGAGCATCTTGTGCCGCACGAACTCGTCCTCGTAGCGCAGGCCGTCCTCGTTGAGGATGCGGTAGTCGTCGATGGCGATCGAGTTCTCGAGCGAGGCCCCGAGCGTAAGGCCGCGCTGGCGCAGCATCTCGATGTCCTTGAGGAATCCGAACGTGCGGGCGCGCCCGATCTCGCGCACGAAGGCCGTCGTCGAGAAGTCGGCGGCGGCCCGGCGGCTGTGGCGCCGGAAGACGGGGTGATCGAAGTCGATCTCGACCTCGACGCGAAAGCCCTCGTAAGGCGTCAGGCGGACGCGGCGGTCGCCCTGGCGGATCTCGATCGGCTCGAGGACGCGCACGAAGCGTTTCGCGACACCCTGTTCCGCGATGCCGGCGGACTGGATGAGAAAGACGAAGGGGCCGGCGCTCCCGTCCATGATCGGCACCTCGCCGGCGCTCAGGTCGACGTAGGCGTTGTCGATGCCGAGACCCGCAAACGCGGCCATGAGATGCTCGACCGTCGCGATCTGCGCCCCGCCGCGACCCAAGGTCGTGCAGAGCGTGGTCTCGCTCACGCTGTCGCCGCGGGCCGGAATGTCCACCGGTTCGGGCAGGTCGGTCCGCCGGAACACGATCCCCGTGTCGGGCGCGGCCGGCCGAAGCTGCATGTGCACCTTGGCCCCCGTGTGGAGACCGATGCCGGTGGCGTTGATGCTGTGGCGAAGCGTCCGCTGTTGAAGCACGTCGTGACCTCGTCCCTTGCGACCCCACCTCGGGGCCGGACGTAGTTGTCTGCCCATTGTAACACGGCCTTCCGACACAGCCCGGACACCCTCCCCCGGCCCCTCAGTCGGCCTGCCGCCGGAGAAAGGCCGGAAGTTCGGGGTTCTCCACCCGGGCGTCGTCCCCGAGGACCGGCGGGCTCGGCGGGCCCGCGCGACGGCGGGGCGCGGACGGCACCAGCGGCTCGAACTCGGGGAACACCGGCGGCTGCGGCGAGGGACCGCGCACCCCGAGGGGCTTGGGCCGCGCCGCGGGGGCGGGCTCGGGCTCGGGGGCAAGGCGCGGGATCGCCCCCGCGGGCGGCCGCGGTCCGGCGAGCCCGGTGGCGACGACCGTCACGCGCAGCCGACCGCCAAGCTCGGTGTCGTGGTGCGTCCCGACCTTGACCACGGCGTCCTCGGCCGCCACCTCGCCGATCATGCGTCCGATCTCGGCGACCTCGGCCAAGGTCGGACTCGTCCCGCAGCTCACGTTGACGAGCACGCCCCGTGCGCCCTTGAGCGTCACGTTCTCGAGGAGCGGGCTCTCGATCGCCTGGCGCGTGGCCTCGGCCGCGCGCCCCGGCCCCTCGGCCACACCGCTGCCCATGACCGCGGTTCCGTTCTGGGTCATGACCGCGCGCACGTCGGCAAAATCGAGGTTCATGCGGCCCGGACGGGTGATCAGGTCCGCGATGCCGCGCACGGCCCCGACGAGGACCCCGTTGGCGGTCTCGAAGGCCTCGTCGAGGGTGCAGTCCGGTCCCAGAACGCTGAAGAGTTTCTCGTTGGGCACGACGATGAGCGAGTCGGCGTGCTGGGCGAGGAGCTCGAGACCACGGTCCGCGGCCTCGAGCCGGCGGCGGCCCTCGAGTTGGAACGGCCGGGTGACGACGGCGACGACCAGCGCCCCCGATTCGCGTGCGAGCTGGGCCAGGACCACGCTCGCCCCGGTGCCCGTGCCTCCACCCATCCCCGCGGTGATGAAGACCATGTCGGCACCGCGCACGGTGTCCTCGAGGCGGTCGCGGTCCTCGAGCGCGGCCTGCCGCCCGATTTCGGGGTCGGACCCGGCGCCGAGCCCGCGGGTGAGGGAGGCGCCGATCTGCACGCACGTGCGGACCCCGGTGGCCCGGAGGGCCTGGAGATCGGTGTTCACCGCCACGAGCTCGACGCCTTCGACACCGGTGGTCTGCATGTAGGCGACGGCGTTGCCGCCGCCGCCACCGACCCCGATCACCTTGATGACGGCGTTGCGGGCGGGTTCTTCGACGAGTTGGTAGGTGCTCATGGTGCGCCTCCTCGGGGGAATGGGGGGGACAGGGAAAACGGGGGAAACGGGCGGGGCGGCATCAGAAATGCCCCTCGAACCAGCCGCGGAGGCGGCTCCAGAGGGGCGCGCCGGAGGCCGGGGATTTCCGGCGCGCGTACCACCGCGCGCGGGCGGGCGGGGTCTGCTGGGCGGCGTAGGCCACCAGACCCACCCCGGTCGCGTACGCGGGATTGGAGACGACCTCGCTCAACCCGCCCAGGGCGGTCGGGAGCCCCAAGCGCACCGGGGCGTGAAAGAACTCCTCCGCGAGCTCGATCGCCCCCTCCATCTTGGCGCCGCCGCCGGTCAGGACGAACCCGGCGCCAAGCGCCTCGTCCCAGCCCGACTCGCGGAGCTCGGTGGCGACGAGCTCGTAGAAATACTCGTAGCAGCGGCGGATCTCGGCGGCGAGATTCTGGCGCGAGAGCTTGCTGGCGGCCCGCTCCCCCCCGCTCGGAACCTCGACGGTCTCCTGGGGGGGGACGATCTCGACCAAGGCCGCGCCGTGGCGAATCTTGAGTTCTTCGGCGTGGTAGGACGAGGTCCGGAGCCAGAGCGCGAGATGGTTGGTCACGACGTCCCCCGAGACGGTCTCGAACGAACGGGTGTGCTGGATCGTTCCCTTGCGGAAGACGGCCAGGTCGGCCGACCCCGCCCCGATGTCGAGGAGGCAGACCCCGCGGTCGAGATCGTCGTCGCTCAGAACCGCAAACGCCGAGGCGTACTGTTCGAGCACGAGGCCCTCGACCTCGAGGCCGCAGCGTTCGGTGCATTTCTCGAGACACTGGACGGCGGTGGCCGCCGCGGTCACGATGTGCACGCGGGCGTCGAGGCGCACGCCCGTCATGCCGACGGGATCGCGGATCCCGTCCTGCCGGTCGAGAATGAACTCCTGCTCGATGACGTGCAGGACCTGCTGGTCGGTGGGGATGGCGACGGCGCGGGCGGCGTCGAGCACACGGTCGACGTCGCGGGCACCGACTTCGCTGTGGTGGATGGCCACGTTGCCGTGCGAGTTGATGCCGCGGATGTGGGCCCCGGCGATCCCGACGTAGACGCCGCGGAGGGGCGCCCCGGCCATGAGCTCGGCGGCCTCGACCGCGTGCTGGATGGAGTAGGCCGTCGTTTCGATGTCGACCACGATGCCCCGCTTGAGGCCGCGGGCAGGGTGCGTGCCGCTGGCGATGATCTCGACCCGTCCGTCGTCGTGCCGTTCGCCGACGACGACCAGGACCTTCGAGGTGCCGACATCAAGACCGGCAAGGAGTGTCTTGTCCCGGAGGTGTTTCATGAAGCGGTCCTCGTGGCGGGGCGCCATCCGACGGCAAAGCCGCTCGGGTAACGCAGATCGACGTAGCGCACCCGCCGCCAGCGCGGGCGGAGCGTGGGGAGCGCGGCCGTCAGGAAGAGAAGGAGGCGGGCGCGGCGGTCGCGCGCCCCGAGCCGGAGCGTGGGCCCGCGGCGGAGGCGGAGCACGACCCCCCCGCGGCGGTCCATGCTCAGGGCCGTGGGGGTCAGCCGCGCGCGCGCGAGAAGCGGCCACCACCGGCGGAACTCGGCGAAGACGAGACGGAGGCTTCCCGGCGGACCGGCGAGGCGGGGGAGCCCCCGGCCGAGCCCGCCGCGCGCGAGCGCGAAGATCTTCCCGCGACGGTCGAGAAGCCCGACCCCGTTCCAGCGGGCGACGGCCACGCGGGCGGCGAGGCGGACGACGAGGCTCGCGGGCCAGCGGCGGCGGACGCTCACGCGCCCCACCCAGGGGATGCGCGCGAGGCGTCGGCGCACGCGGCCGAGATCGACCAAGAACCAGGGCCGCCCGAGATCGCGGTGGAGAAGCGCGACGAGCGTCGTTCGCGGCACCTCCGGCGGCACCCCCCGGAGCACGACCCGGCGCACGCGCGGGAGCGAGAGGAGCGCGCCCCCCCCCGCCGCGGCGACGAGGAGCAGCAGCACCACGGCGGGGAGCCGGAGGCGCGCGAAGGCGGGCGGGCGCTCAGCCACCGGCGTCCCCCCCCGGCGTCTCGGCGAGCACGGCGAGGCACAGTTCCGTGAAGTCGAGCCCCGCCGCCCGCGCCGCCATGGGAAAGAGGCTGTGGGACGTCATGCCGGGGACGGTGTTGAGTTCGAGAAGACGCGGACGGCCGTCGGACCCGAGCCGGAAGTCGACCCGGCCCCAGCCGCGGCCTCCGAGCAGGGCGAACGCCCGTCGGGCGAGGTCCGCGAGCTCGTCCGCGAAGCCGGCCTCGAGATCCGCGGGGCAGAAGTACTCGGTGCCCGCGTCCTCGTACTTGGCGACGTAGTCGTAGAACGGACGGCGGGGCCGGATGCACACGGCCGGGAGCGCCCGCCCGCCCAGAAGACTCACGGTGAGCTCGTCGCCCGCGAGCCATTCCTCGACCAGGGCAACCGGACCGAACCCCCACGCCCGCTCGAGCGCCGCGGGAAGGTCCCCGGGCCGCTCGACGCGGCTCACCCCGAGGCTCGAGCCTTCCTGGGAGGGCTTCACGCACAGAGGCCAGGCGAGGGTCTCCGTCCGCGGCAGGCTTTCCCCGCGCGCGAGCGCCCACCCCTCGGGGACCGGAAGGCCGTGGGCCTTCCAGATCCATTTGCTGCGCACCTTGTCGAACGCAAGCGCGCTCGCGAGCACCCCGCACCCGGTGTAGGGAAGGCCCAGAGTCTCGAGCAGCCCCTGGAGGGTCCCGTCCTCCCCGCCGCGCCCGTGGACGAGGACGAAGACGCGCTCCGCCCGCGCGGCGAGGAGGCGGGCGACGAAGTCTTCCGCCGCGGGATCGAGAAGGAGCGTCTCGATCCCGCGGGCGGCGAGCGCCCGGGCGACGGCCGCCCCGCTCTCGAGCGAGACGGACCGCTCCCCGGATACGCCTCCGGCGAGCACCGCGACCGGGCCCCGGCGGGCGGCGTCAGGCACCGGCACGATTCCCCTCCTCGCCGACGATGCGGACTTCCGTCACGAGGCGCACGCCGCGGCGCGCAAAGACGGTCTCCTGGACGTGGCGGATGAGCTCCTCGACGTCCCGCGCGCGCGCGCCGGGGCGGGTGACGATGAAATTGGCGTGACGCTCCGAGACCCGGGCGCCGCCCACGGCGAAGCCCTTGAGCCCCGCCTCCTCGATGAGACGACCGGCGTGCGTCCCCGGGGGGTTCAGGAAGACCGAGCCGGCGTTGGGTTCGGTGAGCGGCTGGCTCTCCCGGCGGCGGTCGAGGAACGCCTCGAGCCGCGCCCGCACCTCCGCGGTCGTGCCGGGATGGAACACGAACTCGGCGGCGAGAAAGTATTCCCCGTCGTCCACCGCGGCCGTCCGGTACCCGGTCGCCACCTCGGTGGCCCAACGGCGGCGGAGCGCGCCGGCCCGGTCAACCGTCTCCACCGCCTCCACCCGCTCCCAGGTCTCGCTGCCGAAACAGCCCGCGTTCATGCGCAGCGCCCCGCCAACCGTGCCGGGAATCCCGGCGAGGAATTCCCCTCCGGCGAGCCCCCAGCGCACGAGACGGCGCGCCAGAGTCGGGCAGGGAAGGCCGGCCTCGGCGCGGATCCGCGTTCCTTCCCGGGCGAAGGCGCGGAGACCCTGAGTGACGATCACCGCCCCGGCAAAGCCCCCGTCCCGCACGAGGAGGTTGCTGCCCAGGCCCAGCACGAGGAGGGGCTCGTCCGGGCCGAGCTCGCCCAGGGCCGCGAGGAATTCCTCGCGCGAGCGGACCGTGCACAGGCGGCGGGCGGGGCCACCCACCCGCCAGGCGGTGCGGGGGGCGAGCGGCACGTCGGGCTCCCAGCGCGTGCTCACGGGGTCCCTCCGGCCCGCAGCCGCGCGGGCAAACGCGCCACGTCGCCGGCGCCGAGAACCAGGACGACGTCCTCGTTCTCGACCGTCCCGGCGAGGGCCTCGGCCAGCTGTTCGAGGTCGGGGGCGAAGAGCGGCGTGACGTGCCCGCGGGCGCGGACCGCCGCGGCGAGCGCCGGGCCGTTCACCCCAGGGAGGGGCCGCTCGCCCCCCGGGTAGACCTCGGTGAGCAGAAGCACGTCCGCCCCCCCGAGGGCGTCGGCGAAGGCGTCGAGGAGATCGCGGGTGCGGCTGTAGCGGTGCGGCTGGAAGACGACCACCACACGCCGCCCCGGCCAGGCCTGACGGGCGGCGGCAAGCGTGGCCTCGATCTCGCGCGGATGGTGGGCGTAGTCCTCGACGACCGTCACCCGCCGTCCGCCCACCGCCATCTCCCCGTGGATCTGGAAACGCCGGCCGGTTCCCTGGAAACGGGCGAAGGCGGTCAGGAAAGCCCCGTCGTCGAGACCGAGAAGCTCGGCCACGC
>JAKAQQ010000037.1 GCA_021819635.1 Pseudomonadota bacterium | reverse complement strand
CTAGGATATCGAAAAACCGGAAGGCAAGGAAGAGCACCACCAAGGGAAGGGGTCGAAACGGGACCGCCAGGGTGGCGGCAAGGAGCGCGGCGATCTCGTCCCAAACCACTTCGGGAGGATCGGGGCGACCAAGACGACGGGAGGCGTGGCCGCAGAGCGGCACCCCCAAAATCACGGCCGCCGTGGCGAGGGCCGCGCGGACCGGAAGCGCGAGATCGCCTTCGGCCACGCGCAGAACCAAGGCGAAAAGACTGCCCCAGGTGCCGGGGGCAAAAGGGATCAGGCCCAGACCGAAGCCCGTGGCCCAGAAGGTTGCGGGGTCGATCCGCCGTCCGTTCACGACACGGACCGAAAATGATCGTGACCCATCACCCTTGGCGTCGGGACGCCCCGTCCGCCGTCCGAGAGGCGAAGCCCCGGCTCCGAAGTCAGGCAACCCACCCGGGTCAGTCGCACACCGAGATCCCGGGCGCCCGCGGTCAGAACCCCGAGCCTCTCTTCGGACACCGTCACGCAGAGTTCGTAATCGTCGCCGCCCGCCAGCGCCAGTTCAAGGTCGCCCCCCTGAACACGATCCAGCCCGGGGGCCAGCGGGAGCGCGCCGATCTCGATTTCGGCCCCCGTACCCGACGCCTCAAGGAGGTGACCGAGATCGGCGAGAAACCCGTCGGAGATATCGATGGCGCCCGTCGCCCGCCCCCGGAGGAAAGGACCCAGGCGCCACGGGGGATCGGGGTCGAGGTAGGGCTCAAGCCGCCGGCCGGCGCGCACCCCCCGGTCCCAGAGGCGCCGGCCGAGGGCCGCCGCGCCGAGCACCCCGGTCACGAGGACCAGATCGCCCGCCCGACCCGTGTTGCGCCGTAGGGCCGATCCCGGGGGCAACGTGCCGAGCAGGGTCAACGTGGCGGCCCGGGGTCCCCGTGTCGTGTTTCCGCCCACGAGCGCCACGCGGGCCTCCCGGGCCCGCTCGCCGAAACCGCGGGCAAAGTCCTCAAGCCAGAAGGTGTCGTCCTCGGGAATCGTGAGGGCAAGAAGTGCCCAGCGCGGGGTCGCCCCCATCGCGCCGAGGTCGCTCAGGTTGACCGCAAGGAGGCGCCGTCCCCAGGACACTGCGGGCGCCCCAGCGGGCAAATGGATTCCTTCGACCAGGCTGTCGCAGGTGACGACGAGCTCGTCCCCCGCGGGCGGGGCGAGCACGGCCCCGTCGTCACCGATCCCGAGGCGGACCTCCGGATCCGCGCCGCCGAGAGGGGCGAAGTAGCGCGCGATGAGGTCGAACTCCCCCATCCTCAGGCGGCGGGAGGGGCGGTCGAAAGGGCGCGGCGAACCCGATCAAGAACCGCGTTGACAAAGCGGTGGCTTTCGGGAGCACCGAATTCCCGGGCCAGCTCTATGGCCTCGTTGAGGACGACGCCGCCCGGAATCTCGGGATGCACCCGGAGCTCATGGACGGCCAGGATGAGGATGGCCCGTTCCACAAGGTCCACCTGTTCCCAGGGGCGATCAAGGGACGGGGTGCAGAGAGTGCGCGCCACTCCGACGTCGGCGACGGCTCCCGGGAACACCTCACGGAAATAGGCCTCGTCCCCGACCTTGGTGCGACGCAAAAACTCGGCAAGGATCTGGGGCACGGACGCCCCGCCGTCGTTCTGTTGCCACGCGTAGAGGGCTTGGAGGAGACACCGGCGGGCCTGGTGGCGCATCCCGGAAGGCGGGCGAGCCCGAGCGCGAAGCGGGCCGTCGTTCATAGAGCCCCGCCTTCGCTACCGTCGAGGGCCGCCCGAAGCTCGATGAGTTCAAGGACGGCACGCATGGCCTCCGCCCCCTTGTTGCCCTCTTCCCCGGCGCGTGCCCGCGCCAGGGCTTCGTCGCCGGCGGTCAAAACGCCGAACCCGACGGGAATCCCCGTTTCGAGCATCACCCGGAGAAGGCCGTCCGAGGCCGCGCGGGCGATGTGTTCGTAGTGATCGGTTTCGCCGCGAATCACCGCCCCGAGGGCGACGATGGCGTCGGCCTGGCGGGAGCGCGCAACGTGCAGCGCCACCAGGGGGAGCTCCCAGGCTCCCGGAACGCGCAGAGTGCGGCACGTGGCCTCGGCGTAGGGGGAGGCCCGAAGCGCCCGCTCGGCCCCGCGCACGAGACCGTCGACGATATCCTCGTTGAAGCGGCTGGCGACAATCACAAGGCGCAGAGACGAGGGAACCAAGCCGGCACACCCGGACGCGGAGACGTGAGGAGCGCTCACGGCCCGCCCCCCTCGCGCGGTTCGCCCGAGCGGGCGGTTGCCGCGCCCCCCTCCACGGAGACCGGAGACACGTACCCGGTCACCTCGAGCCCGAAACCCGTGATGCCCTGCATGCGCTTGGGCGCGGAGAGCACCCGCATGCGGCGCACGCCGAGGTCGCGGAGAATCTGGGCGCCCACGCCGTAGGTGCGCAGCACGCTGCTCTCCTCGCCGCGGGGTTCGTCGGGGCGGTCGCCGCGGGCGAGACGCGCGACGAGAGACGAAGGTTCCTCGGGGAGACGGAGAAGAAGAAGCACGCCTCCCTCGCGGGCCACGGTTCCCAGGGCCTCGCGCAGTGGCCAGCCCAGGCTCGGCCAGCGGACGCCCAACACATCGCCCAGAAAATTGCAGACATGGACGCGCACGAGGATGTCGTCCTCGGGGCGGATCGGGCCACGCACGAAGGCGAAATGGACGTGGTGCTGGATGTGGTCTTCGTAGACCACCAGGGGAAGCGGTCCGGCGTCGGTCGGAACGGTGCTTTCGTAGACGCGGGCCACCGTCATTTCGCGTTCCATCCGGTAGCGGATGAGGGAGGCGATCGTGCCGATCTTGAGGCCGTGGCGACGCGCAAAGGCCTCAAGATCCGGACGGCGCGCCATGGTTCCGTCTTCGTTGAGGACTTCCACGATGGCCGCGGCGGGCTCGAAACCCGCGAGGCGGGCCAGGTCGCAACTCGCCTCCGTGTGCCCGGCCCGGGTGAGAACGCCCCCGGGCTGGGCCATGATGGGGAACACGTGGCCGGGCTGGACGATGTCCTCGGGCCGGGCGTCGGGGGCGACCGCGGCGCGGATCGTGTGCGCCCGGTCGTAGGCCGAGATCCCTGTGGTCACGCCCTGGGCGGCTTCGATCGAGACCGTGAAGCGCGTGCCGTGCGTGGTGCGGTTGTCCTGGACCATGAGCGGAAGACGCAGGCGCTCGCAACGCTCGCGGGTGATCGGGAGACAGATGAGCCCGCGTCCGTACCGAACCATGAAATTGATGTCCTCGGGGCGGACACGCTCGGCGGCCATGACGAGATCGCCCTCGTTTTCGCGGTCTTCATCGTCCATGAGAATCACCATGCGCCCGGCGCGGATCTCCGCGATCAGGTCTTCCGGATCGGCAAAAACCGAGGACGCCTCAACGGCCGGACACCCGGGGGTCACAGGGGGCGAAAGGTCGGCGGGCATACGGATCGGTCCCCCAGGCTGGGAGCGTCGAGATGACGACGAACGGGGATTATCGCCGATCGCCGATGTACGGTGCGCCGCCGCGCCCGGGACAGCACCCCGTGGGCTAGACTGGAGGGCCGCGCTCTCTCCCCGTTCCATGATCGCAAGCCTGCTCTACACTCTCTTTCACTACCGGCACAGCTTCGGGACCCTGGTTCACGAAAACCGGCTGCTCGCCTACGCCATCCTCGGCGGGTTCATCTTTGTCGAGTGCGGGATCCTGCTTCTTCCGCTTCTCCCGGGCGACACCCTTCTTTTTCTGGCCGGCACCCTGGTCGCGCGGGGCACTCTGGGTCTGGCGGGGGTGGTGGGCACCACGGTCGTGGCCGCCGTCCTCGGCAACGCCGTCAACTACACCGCCGGCCGCTACACCGGGCCGCGCGTCTTCCGGCGGACGTCCTCGCGCTGGTTTCGTCCCGAGTACCTGGCATGGACGCACGCGTTTTTCGAGCGCCACGGCGGCAAAACGGTGGTGATCGCGCGGTTGGTGCCCGTCGCCCGAACCTTTGCGCCCTTTGTCGCCGGCATCGGGCGCATGGACCTCGGCCGCTTCATGCTCTACAACGTCACCGGGGCGCTGCTCTGGATCGGGCTCGTGACCGGAGCGGGCTACTACTTCGGCAATCTTCCCATCGTGCGCCAGAACTTCCTCGTGGCCGTACTCCTTCTCGTGGTGCTCTCGCTGATCCCGATCGCCGTCAAGGTGATCCGCGGACGCCGCCGCTCCGTCGCCCCACCCCCCCGGACCCCTTGACGGGGGGATCCTCAGAGTCGGGGACGGAGATTCTGCATGAGGCTCCGGACCCGCCAATGTCCGGCGCGCCGCACCCAGAGAGCCAGATAATCGCCGTAGCGGACGGCCGTCCCGGCCCGACCTCTGACGGTGACCTCAAAGATCCCGTTTGTGGAGCCGGTCGTGCCGTGGCGACCCACCCAGGCGTTCTCGGGCGTCCAGTCGAGGCGCGGTCCGCGGGGGCCCGGCAAGGCCCCAAGGATCGCCCGGCGGCCGACCAGAGGGGCCGCGCCCTCGGGGAAGAACACCGCGTCCCGCGCCAGATAGTGCGCAAACGCGCGCCGCGCGCTCTCCCGGCGGGCCCGAAGCGCGAAACGCCGATCCGTGCCGAGCAGGCGGGCGGCCTCGCGCCGGCGCGCGAGAAGCGCGCCCGGCCGGCCGCATCCAGCCAGGATGGAAGGAAGAAGGAGAACAAGAAAACACAACGAATGGCGGCGGGCCACAGGCTCTCTCCTCAGGTCTTGGGCAGCGTCACACCCCGCTGCCCCTGATACTTTCCGTCGCGGTCCCGGTACGACACCTCGCACACCTCGTCGGCTTCGAGAAACAGCATCTGGGCGACGCCCTCGTGGGCGTAGATCCGGGCCGGAAGCGGTGTGGTGTTGGAAAACTCCAGGGTGACGTGGCCCTCCCACTCGGGCTCCAAAGGGGTCACGTTGACGATGATCCCGCAGCGTGCGTAGGTCGACTTGCCGAGACAGATGGTCAGCACATTGCGCGGGATGCGGAAATACTCCACCGTACGTGCGAGGGCGAACGAGTTCGGAGGAATGATGCACTCGGGACCGCGCACGTCGACAAAACTCGTGGGCGAAAAGTTCTTGGGGTCCACGACGGCCGAGTTGATGTTGGTGAAGATCTTGAACTCGTCGGCGCAACGGACATCGTAGCCGTAGCTGGACGTGCCGAAGGACACGCAGCGGCGGCCCTCGCGGGACGAGATCTGCCGCGGCTCGAAGGGGGCGATCATCCCCCGCTCGCCCATGAGCCGGATCCAGCGGTCGGACTTGAGGCCCATCAGTGCTCCTCCGTTTCGATGACCGGGGGGGCCAGGCTGTCGGGGTCAAGGGCGGCGAGGTGCGCCGCGAGCCTCAGGGCCAGGCTCCTAAAGCGCGCCGCGAGGGAGCCCTCGGGATCCTCCAGGACAACCGGCCGCCCCTCGTCGCTGGCCACGCGAAGCGCCGGATCGAGCGGGAGCGCACCGAGGTAGGGAACGCCCGAGGATCGAGCCAACGCTTCCCCTCCCCCCTGTCCGAAGAGTTCTTCCTCGTGCCCGCAATGCGGGCAGCGATACCCCCGCATGTTCTCGAGGACGCCGAGCACCGGCACCCGCATCTTCTCGAACAGACGGAGGCCACGGCGCGCGTCGAGCACGGCGAGCTCCTGGGGGGTGGTCACCACCACGACGCCGGAGACGGCGATCCGCTGGGCAAGCGTGAGGTGGATGTCGCCCGTGCCCGGCGGCAGATCGACCAGAAGGTAGTCAAGAGGCGGCCAATCGGTCTGCAGGAGGATCTGCTGGAGAGCCTGGGTGACCATGGGCCCACGCCAAGCAACGGCGGTGTCGTCGGGAATAAGGAAGGCCACGCTCATCACCCGAAGGCCGTGCGCCTCAAGAGGTTCGAGACGCCGGCCATCGCGGCTGTGGGCGCGGGCCTCGGCGAGGCCCGCGAGACGGGCCAGGCTGGGCCCGTAAATGTCCGCGTCGAGAACGCCCACCCGGGCCCCGAGCCCGGCGAGCGCCAGGGCGAGGTTGTAGGTCACGGTCGACTTTCCCACCCCACCCTTCGCCGAAGAGATGGCCACAAGGTGGGCCACGTCCCCAAGACCGGCCCGGTCGGCCGGCACGAGGGTCGGGCGGGGTTCGAACACCGCTTCGAGGTCGACCGCAGACACGGCAAGACGACGGGCCAGCGTGGAGGCAAGGGTGCTCAGCCATACTTCCCAGCCGTCCCCACCGGGCGGGTAATGAAGGGCGAGACAAAAGGAGGGCCTCCCACCCGTCCCGCTGCGCCTGAGCTCGGCCACGCGCGCCAGAGGGACACCGGCCCAGAGATCGTTGAGGCCATCAAGGAGGGAGGTCGTGTCCGCCGTCACGAAAATGGTCACCCAGAGGTTTGCGGCCGCCGCCGCCGCTCGTCCGGTCATGGTAGCCGATCGGGACCGCACGCAGGACGGGCGAGGGGCACGCGCACGGTCGATAATGGGTCCGTCTCCGTCGAGGACCTCCGGATGCGCGCCGATCCTTCCCCCGCCCCGCGCCGCCCCGCGCCCGATCTCGTGCGCCCCTTCGCCGCTCTTCTCGACGAGGCCGACGGGATTCTCCTCGGCAAGCGTGCGACCCTGACCCTGGCTCTGGCCGGGATCCTGGCCGAGGGTCATCTCCTCCTGGAGGACCACCCCGGAACAGGGAAGACTCTCCTCGCCGCCACCCTCGCACATCTCCTGGGTCTCGGGTTCCGCCGCCTGCAGTTCACCAGCGACCTCCTGCCCGCCGACATCGTCGGTTCGCAGGTCTACAGCACGGCCGACGGGAGCTTCCGCTTCGTGCCCGGGCCCCTCTTCACCCCGTTCCTTCTGGCCGACGAGATCAACCGTGCCACCCCCCGCACCCAGAGCGCGCTCCTCGAGGCCATGGAAGAGCGGCAGGCCACCGTCGACGGCGTGACCCACCCTCTTCCCCGTCCCTTCGTGGTCGTCGCCACCCAGAACCCGGGCGAACAGGCGGGCACTTACCCGTTGCCGGAATCGCAACTCGACCGGTTTCTCCTGCGTCTTGAGCTCGGCTATCCCGACCCCGCGCACGAAAAGGCACTCTGGGGGGGGGAGGATCCACGCGGGCGACTCGCCCGCCTGCAGCCACGGACCGACGCGGGGGCCCTTCTTGCGGCCCAGGCGGCG
>JAKAQQ010000036.1 GCA_021819635.1 Pseudomonadota bacterium | reverse complement strand
ATCTGGAGATTTCTCCCCGGACCGGACTATCTCATCACCCCGCGCGAAGCGGGGTGTCGGGCGCTCGAGAGGGGCTTATCGCTCGGGACGCTCACCCCCTAGTCTCTGCACCTTCCAGGCTACCTGATCCCGTCACCTGGCTTGGCTCAGGGTGGCCGTCGCCGTTTTCCGCGTTACGGTTTCCCTGAATTCACCCGATTTTCGACGGCCGTTACCGACCGAAGTTGCAGCCTGGGCTACAAATCAGTTGCTCTACCAACTGCGCTACCCGGGCACCGTCGACAGTCTAACCGACCCGGCGGGAGGGCGGCAAGGGTCCGGACCGCGCCCGCCCGCCTTCAAGGCGGACAGCCCAGCGCACGCACCCCGGGGTAAGCCCGCCGCAGTCCCGCCAGGCCGAGCGCGCGGACGTGGACGACAAGTTCGTAGGTCGTCCACGGACGGACGAACACTTCCAGGCTCGCCCGAAGTCCGTTGGAAGCCAGGCGTTGGACGAGGGAGCGCGCGGCCCCACGGGCGAGGAAGACCCCGAGCGAGAGTTCGGCCTGCCCGCCGTGGTGGCGAAAATACGGCCGTGGGAAGCCAAGACGGTGGAGTCGTTGCTCAAGGGCCATCGGCGCTTGGGCGTTCGGCAGGAGCAGGGCCACCCGATACAGACGCACGTCGTAGGGCCTTTTGACAATCGTTGCGGCGGCGACCCCGAATCGGTGCGCAAGAGCGACGGCCCAACTCCGGTGGACAATCGCGACGAGGCGACGGCAGGGAGGAGGGGGGATCGCCACGGCGGGAGGTCGAGAAACGGTTTTCGGCGCTTGATGTCGTGGGCCCGGAGCCACGGGCGTGGCAACCACACGGGCCACCACGGCGGGCGGGGCACCGCGGGCGGCGGGGGCGCTCTCGAGAACCACCGTCCGCCCGGGCTTTGTGACAAGCGCCGGAGCAAGGACCGCCACCGGGGGGCCCTTCCGCGCCCGCGAGGGCAATCGTCGTGCCGCCTCGGGCGTCCAGATTTCAAGCAGCGGCGCGCGCATCCGGACCACCCGTAGCCCCGAGTCGCTCCCCGCCCCCACAGAGCGGGGAAGGATCGTTCCGCCCCAGAGGACAAGAAGGGCAACGATCAGGGCGTAGAACAGGATCCTCACGATGTGTGCTCCCGGGCGGCGTAGAGAGCAAGCCCATCCAGAACGAGATCCTCGACCATCGTGTAACCGCGCGCGCGAAGCACGGGGAGAGCGTCCCGGTCCCCGCCGGTCACCACCCGTGCGAAACGCGGCCCGACGCACTGCTGCGCGGCTTCCTCGGCGATCGCAAGGAAGCCGAGCGTTGTCGCCCGCACGCCGCCACGGATCGCTGCCTCCGTATCCTGCCCCCAGGCGGGAGAGACCGCCAGCGTGGACATCCCCCCCTCGGCAAGGTAGGGCAGGGCGGCGGTGGCGGCGTGCAAGGCCCCGCGCTGCGTCGCCGGGCCCGGCGCAATCCATCCCCCGAGATGACGGCCGGTGGCGTCGACAAGATCGTACGTCCAGGCGGTCCCGACGTCGGCGACGAGGACGGCCTCCCGGCAACGGCGGTAGGCGGCGACGGCGGCGCACCAGCGGTCAATGCCGAGACGGGCGGGATCGCGGTACCCGTTACGCACCCCGCCAAGCTCCTCCCGGGAGACGGCGAACACGACCTCCGTCAGCCCCTTGGCCTCGAGGAAGCGGCGGAGTTCGTCGCTCCGCGCAGGTCCGGCGACGCTCGCGACAAGCGCCCCGGAAACGGGGGGACACCCGGCCAGATCGGTCGCGAGCGCCCCGCGCCAGTCACCGTCCAACGCCACGGCCGCCGCGCGCACCGCGGCGCCCTCCGTGTGCGGCCGCAACTGCCACTTCAAGCGGTGGTTGCCCTGATCGAGAAGCAGAATCATGCGGGCCGCACGCTTGCTTCCCCGACGCCAAGACGCACCTCGCCCGTGGGGGTGTCGAGACGCAGCCACCCCGCGGCGTCGATCCCGAGAGCGGTGCCGTGGAGCGGAGGCTCCCCATCCCGGTGCACGACGATCGCGCGCCCGACCAAGGCGTCGCGCCGGGCGTAGTCGTGACCCATGGTCGCAAACCCCTCGCGTCCAAAGACCTTGAGCCGTCTCCAGAGAGCCGCCACCACGGCGCCGAGGACCTCTTCCCGACGCCACGCCGTCCCCGTCCGGAGGTCGTCCAGCGCCGCCAGGCGTTCGGCCACGTCCGGAGGCCAAGCCGCCCCGGGTCGATGCACGTTCAACCCCACCCCGACCACCGTCCAGAAGGGGCCGGCGGACTCGCCCTGGATTTCGACGAGGATTCCGCCAAGCTTCCGACCCTGCCACTCGACATCGTTCGGCCACTTGATTCCGAAGGGGCCGGCGTCCAACGCCTCGAGACCGTCGACCACGCCCAAGGCACAGGCCAGGGGAAGCGCCCCAAGCCCCCCGGCGGACGGCTCGAGAGGAAGCGCCAGCGAGAAGCAGAGTCCCGCTCCGTAGGGCGACCACCAACGTCGGCCCCGTCGCCCCTTTCCTCCGCGCTGATATTCGGCCACCACAAGAAGAGGAGCGTCGCCGGGATTTTCCCGCGCGATGTCGTTGGTCGACCCCACGACCTCGCGAACGTCGAGTCGGGCCCCGGCCCCCGCAAGGCTACGGAACAAAAGGCCGAGGCGTTCGGAATCCATGGGATCGAGGGGGCAGGCGAGGCGGTAGCCGCGGCCGCGCGCCCGCTCGATCCGTAGCCCTCGTCCGGCCAGAGCGCGCACGCATTTCCAGATCGTGGTCCGGCTAACTCCGAGGGAGGCGGCAAGCCGGTCGCCCGAGTGCCAATCGCCGTCGGACAGGAGCGCGAGCAGGCGCTCGTGCGTGACCGCGGGGGGAAGCTTCTCGGCCTGTTCAGCGGTCACCGGGCCCGGAGCCTGCTCAAGCGGGGCTCCTCACCGGCGCAGAGACGGCGGACGTTTCCGCGGTGACGCCAGAGGACTAGGGCGTAGGCGAGAGCCGCCGCGGCCCAAGCCACGGCGGCGCGCTCAGGCGGCGCCTCCAGTCCCCAGACCACGACGGCCGCGGCCCCGGCCACCAAGCTGGCGAGGGAGACGTAGCGGGTCGCGACGAGCACGGCCGCCCAGATCACGACAAAGACCCCGGCGGCCGGGGGCACGAGGGCCACCAGAACGCCCAGAAACGTGGCCACGCCCTTGCCCCCCGTTCCGTGCCGCCGCCACGGCGGACGAACGTGTCCCAGGAGCACGGCAAGCGCGCAGACGGAGGCCACGATCGCCGCATGCCCGCAGTGCATCCACACGGGAAGGCACACCGCCAGCCACCCCTTGCCCGCATCCCAGAGGAGAACCAGAAAAGCCGGGAGCGCCCCGACCGTCCGGTACACGTTTGTCGCCCCGGGGTTTCCGCTCCCACCGCCGCGCGCGTCGAACCCGCGCCACCGGCCGACGAGGTCGGCCCCGAGAATTCCTCCCAGAGCGTAGGACAGACCGACCGCGAGGATCGGGAGGAGCACCCCCTGGGCGAGAGGAGGGGCAACGAAGAGGGGCCGCACGGTGCGCACGGACCTCAGGCGGTCTCCCCGGGCTCCGTGTCGAGGCGCAGCGTCAAGCAACGGGCCGAGCCGCCGGCGCGGTGGAATTCGTCGAGCGGCGTGATCTCGATGGTGTAGCCGGCTTCTTCCAGAATCCCGCGCAGGCGCTCGGAAAGACCGTGCACGACAAGCACGCGACCGATCACCACCATGTTGCACGCAAGCGTGCCGGCCTCGTAGTCGTCAACCACGATCCGCTCCTCGGGCGCGGTGTGGGCGGCGATGAGCGCCAGGCTTTCGTCATCGAAGGCGGGCGGGTAGTAAAGCAGTTCGCCACCCGGGAGCGGACACAGACAGGTGTCGAGATGGTAGAAGGCCGGGTTGACAAGGGTGAGGGAGACCAGGGAACAACCCGTCACGTCCTCAACGTAGCGGTGGGACTCCCGTTCGGAACGCGGTCCCGAACCCGCCCAGGCAAACCCCCTTCGGGCGTCGTAGAGGGTGTCGCCGGCCCCTTCGAACGCGACGCCTTCAGGGGGGACGAAAACCTCAAACCCGAGCCGCCGGAGGCCGGCGGCAAACGGGGCCGTTTCTCCTTGCCTTTCAGGATGAAGAAACCGGCTTACCACGACGCGCGATCGGTAGACGAAGCCGGCGTTGGCGGTGAACACCATGTCGGGGAGATCGTGCACCGGCTCAAGATCCACAACGTCCGCATAGCGGGCCACCGTGGAACGGAGTGTAAGCCACTGCCGTGCCGCACGCAGCCGATCGACGTGATGGATCTGGTTCTGCATCCACGGGTTGATGCAATACCGGACGTCGTAATAGGTCGGGGGGCAGACAAGGAATCGGGAGCGGGCGGACATTGCGTCGGGCGCGAAGGCAAAAACACGGAGAACTCCGCGGCATTGTACCGGATCGCCCTCCAACCCGCGCGTCGCGGAGCGGAACGCAACGGCCTGCCCTAGAATCAGTGCCGTTCCTTATCCCCGACGGTGACTCCGCCCGTGAACCTCACCCCCGAAGAATTTGCCGCCGAGCGTGCCCGCCTCAACGAGCGGGTCCTCGCCACCGACCACCGCGTCGTCAAGCGTTTGTATTCCCTCGATACCCTGGCCTACGAAGACGGAGCGCTCCCGAAAACCACCAAGGAACTCCTCGGCCTTGTCGCGTCCTTGGTCCTCCGCTGCGACGACTGCGTGCGCTACCACCTCGGGCGCTCCGCCGAGCTTGGCACCACGCGTGAGGAGATCCTCGACGCCCTCTCGGTCGGGCTCGTCGTCGGCGGAACCATTGTCGTGCCGCATCTCAGGCGAGCCGTAGACTACCTCGACCGTCTCCCCACCCCCCCGCCGCCGACGTCCTGCGGTTAGGGCAGAAACAGCTCGGCGAGCATGCAGCGAATGCCGCCGCCGCCCACCTCCTCAATCGTCGCCACATCGATCGGGAGAACGTGGATCTCCTGCTCCAAGGCACGACGTACGGGGACGGGAAGATGCGCCCACGCCCGTGTTGACAGGACCCAGAGCGGCCCCTCGCGAGCTCGGAGCTCCAGCGCGTTGGCACCGAGAGCACGCATGGCTTCAAGGTCGAGGGCGTGGACGCCGTGTCCGGAAGCCTCGAGACTCGCGCGGACCCGCTGCCTCTCGTCGCGGGCGGGGATCGCTTCCTCCACCACGCAGGCGATGCGGGTGCCGACGGACATGACCACGTTCGTGTGGTACACGGCGTGGCCGTGACCGTCATCGGTCCGAAACGTCACCGTGCTGTAGCCCATCTCACCGGCCCAACGCGCGAGCGTGCTGGGGTGGCTCCGACTGGAGAGGGCGCAATAGGCCACACGCGCGGGGCGGTCAAGAACGAGGCTCCCGGTCCCCTCAAGGTAAAGACCCTCGTTTTCCAGCGCGCTCAGATCAAGAACGCGGCGCGGCGCGGACGCTTCAACCAGCCAGGAAACAAGGTCGGGATCGCGCTCGTGTCGCCGTACCCGGGCCTCGAGCGGGTACAGGACGAGCGTGCCGTCACGGTGGGTGCTGAACCAGTTGTTGGGGAAAATTGCGTCAGGCTTGGCGGGCTCGGGGCGATCCTCCCAGACCAGAACCTCGATGCCGCTGTCGCGGAGGCGCTCCACGGCTCCGTCAAACTCTTTCCAGACACGCGCCCGTACCTGCCGGTCGTCGCCCGTGCGGTTCTTCTGAAAGACGTTGCTGGAGGCGGTCTCCTCGTTGTAGCCGAAAGCCGCCGGGCGCACCATGAGGACACGGCCGCAGCTCTGGGGTTCGGGTACGGAGGAGCGCCCTTCAGCCCCGGAAGGAGAGGGGGGTGTGGGCGGCACACCATTCGCGACCGTCACGACAGGCGAAAACTCCCCGCGGGCCAGAAAGAATGCACGCGGATGATGGTAGCATGCTCCCCCGTTTCCCGCCCCACCCCGATTCCCATCGGCCCCGCACCAGCTTGCTTGAGGCGGTTATCACCGTCTTTGTGCCACGGGCGGGAGGCGTGTTCCCAACCGCTGATCGTGACGATTCCAACCGGTGCATCACACGTTCCCTCGCTCCTTCACCGCCTGGAGCTATTCCGTGGCACCCACGGAAAGAAGGCGGAAACCTCCCGCTGGTAACGTCGGTAGTCCTCGCCCAGGCTTTGGAGAGCGCGGGTCTCGGTCGCCGAAGTTCCGGTCCTCCGAAGCAGAAAGAAGAGTTTCAGCACGGGGCAGAGAAACGCGACGGCCCCGTAGGGCACTTCGAGCGCTCCCACGGCGAGCCCAACCCAGAGAACACACTCAAAGAAGTCGTTCGAGTGCCGCGAATACGCCCAGAGCCCTTTGCGGTACACCCCACAGCGCCCGCTTGCCCTGTCCCTCGCAAGTTGAATGACGGCCAGGCTCTCACCCACGAAGCCCAGGGCAAAGAGAAGGATCCCGACGGTTCCTGCCTCGCCGATTTGCGGGAGCGGGTGGAGGCAAACCAGAAAGACGGGCAGCGAGAAGACGACGCCAAGGACCCCCTGCAGCTGAAAGACCCCGAACCAGACGGCGTTCATCAGGCGGTCCCGTGCCCGCCACACCTGCCGAACCGCGGCGTACCGAGGATCTTCGGGTTTCCCGATCATCCTCCTTCCCAAATACCAGACGATCCGAAGTGCCCAGAGCCATAGGGCCACGGCCAAGGACCAGGCCAATGGCGAAGGGGTCCCGCTCCAGAGGAGTTCCGCCAAGACGTCGAGGCTGACTCCGAGGCACCCTCCGATGCTCGCAAAGTCGGCGTTGCGGAGACGAACCGCCCAAATCCAGAGGACAGTCATGAGGGCGGCGTTGAGCATCCACAGCCCAAGAAGGACCGCAACGGGATCAATCAAGGCAACGTTGGTCCCCGGCACTCACCAACCTGATGTTACAGGGCTTTGCGTCAAGGGACGCCCCACGCCCGGAGGGCGGATTGATCGGCCGCTTCCTCCCGAGTGATTTTTGGGACCAAAAAAAAGCCACGATCGCGTAGCGACCGTGGCGTTGCCGGGTTCCCCGGCCGATCAGATGCCTGGCGGCGACCTACTCTCACATGGAGAAACTCCACACTACCATCGGCGCTGAATCGTTTCACTTCCGAGTTCGGGATGGGATCGGGTGGTTCCGATTCGCTCCAGCCACCAGGCAAAAA
>JAKAQQ010000035.1 GCA_021819635.1 Pseudomonadota bacterium | reverse complement strand
GCTGGGCCTGCGTCGTTCCCGACGAGTTCGACGCCCGCCGCTCGGCGCGCTCCCGGCGTTATCTCTACCGGGTCCTCAACCGTCCGGAGCCCACGGCGCTTCTCGCCCGGCGGACGGCCTGGGTGCGGGATCCTCTGGATCTCGGCGCGATGCGTCGTGCGGTCCGCCCGCTTCTCGGGCGTCACGACTTCGCCGCGTTCCGCGCGGCGTCCTGCGAGGCGCGGACGTCCGTGCGCACGCTCCGCCGGCTGCGCGTCGTGCGCCGCGGCCCGGAAATCTGGTTCGACATCGAGGCCGACGCCTTCCTGCACCACATGGTGCGCAACCTCGTCGGGAGTCTTCTCCTGGTCGGGCGTGGCCGCCAGCCGAGCGGGTGGATCGCCGAGGTGCTGGCCTCCGGAGACCGGTCCCGGGCCGGGCCGACCGCCCCGGCCCAGGGCCTCTTTCTTCTGGCCGTTCGCTACCCCCGCCGCTACCGGCTTCCGCAGCGTCCGTGGGACGGGCGTCGGGCCGATCCCTTATCATGACTGCTCCCCGCACGGACCCGGCGCATGATTTTCTTCAAGCGTGGCGCGAGCGCGGAAGCGAAGACGGGACGGCGTGGCCGCGGCGTCCCGGAGGGTCTTTGGACGAAGTGCGCGGCGTGCAACGCCGTGCTCTACGTCCCCGAGCTTGAGCGCAACCTGCACGTTTGCCCGAAATGCACGCACCACATGCGCGTGTCGGCGCGCGCGCGCCTGCGCATGGTCTTTGATCCGGAGACCATCACCGAGATCGGAGCGGCCCTCGAGCCCACGGATTTCCTGCCGTTCCGCGACAGCAAACGGTACGCCGATCGTCTCCACCAGGCCCAGAAGAAGACCGGCGAGCACGACGCTCTCGTCTCCGCCCAAGGCACCGTCCTCGGGCTCGAGGTCGTGGCCTCGGCTTTCGAGTTTTCCTTCCTCGGCGGATCGATGGGTTCGGTGGTGGGGGAACGCTTCGTGCGGGCGGCGAACCTCGCGCTCGAGACGCGGGCGCCCTTCGTCTGTTTCACCGCGAGCGGCGGGGCCCGGATGCAGGAGGGCCTGACCTCTCTCATGCAAATGGCCAAGACGAGCGCGGCCTTGGCGCGGCTCGCGCGCGCCGCCGTCCCTTACGTCGTCGTCCTCACCGACCCGACGACGGGCGGGGTCTCGGCAAGTTTGGCCATGCTCGGGGACGTGCTCATCGCCGAGCCCGGCGCCCTCATCGGGTTCGCCGGGCCCCGGGTGATCGAACAGACCGTGCGCGAGGTCCTGCCCACCGGGTTCCAGAGGAGCGAGTTTCTTTTGGCCCACGGGGCAATCGACATGATTGTCGACCGGCGTGAACTGCGCCCGCGGCTCGCCCGCCTCTTGGCCGCGCTGGCCGGGAGGGCCGCCCCGTGACGCCGGTGCGCGGCGGCCGGGGGCTCCAGGCCGCGCTCCGCAGTCTCGAGGTCCTCGCGCCTCCGGACCGGATGGACTTCGGGCTCGAACGGACGCGGGCGGCCGCCGCGCGGCTCGGTCTTCTGCCGCTGGGCGTCCCGGCCCTAATCGTCGGGGGGACGAACGGCAAGGGGTCGGTCGCGGCTCTCCTCGCCGCCGTCCTCGCCGCTTCCGGGCGACGGGTGGGTCTCTACACGTCCCCGCATCTCCACGACTACCGCGAACGGATCGTCGTCGACGGCCGCCCGCTCTCTTCCCGGCTTCTCCTCGAACTCCTCGGCGAGATCCGGACACGGGTGGGGGACCTCCCGCTCACGTATTTCGAGATCACCACCCTGGTGGCCTTCGCCGCCTTCCGTCGCCGGGCGGTCGACGTGGCGGTGCTCGAAGTCGGCTTGGGCGGGCGGCTCGACGCCGTCAACGTGGTCGACGCCGAGGCCGCGGCGGTCGTGAGCGTCGATCTCGATCACACGGAGTGGCTCGGCCCCGACCGCGAGTCGATCGGACGGGAAAAAGCCGGCATCTTCCGCCCCGGGCGACCGGCCCTCGTCGGTGACGCCGCGCCGCCCGAGAGCCTTCTCCGCACGGCCGAAGACCTCGGGGCGGATCTCTGGCGGCGGGGGAGGGATTTCGCGCCCGAGCCGGGCACGGTTCCCGGAACGTGGACCTACCGGGGGCGCGCGCTCACCCTCGCCGATCTCCCGCCGCCCGCCCTCGCGGGGGCCTTCCAGGTGGCCAACGCCGCCCTCGCGCTCGCCGTCCTCGAGTCGACGCACGGGCGTTTCCCGCTCGAGCGTCCCGCGGTCGAGGCGGGACTGGGGGCGGTGCGTCTCGCGGGCCGGTTCGAGACCGTCGACGACGGCGGACGCCGCCTTGTCTTCGACGTCGCGCACAACCCGGCCGCGGCCCGCACGCTCGCCGCCGAACTCGCCCGCGAGCCCCGCCCGACCCGCTCCGTCCTCGTCCTCGGGATGCTGGCCGACAAAGACCCTGCGGGCTTCGTCCGCCCGCTTCTGCCGCACGCGACCGATCTCGTGCTCCTCTCGCTTCCTCCGCCCCGCGGTCTTGAGGCCCGGGCGCTCGCCGCGCGGCTTGAGGGCGGAGGGCTGCCTCCCCCCGCCGCCCTGGCCCGGCGGGGCGGGGACGCCCTGGCGCTGGCCCGCGCCCGGACGGTTGCGGGCGACCGCGTTCTCGTCACCGGCTCGTTCCGCACGGTCGCCGCCGTGCGCGAGGCCCGCGCGCGCCGTGGGTCTTCCACCGCGCGGGGAGAGCGCCGTGCGTAGACCGACGTTCTCCTCTTTTGGCCCGCGCCGCCGCCCGCGCCGCCGCCTCCTCAGGATCGGGGTCGTGCTGGTCCTCGTCCTGGCCGTTGCCCTCGGGATCTTCCTCTCCGGGGGCCGGCCCGCGCGCCGCCCCCGCGGCCCTGCCGAACGCGTTCTCGTCCTGGCTCCGCCCGGGGCCACCGGGCCCGCCGCGAAGCGTGCCGGTGGGGCGCCCGTCGCCGCCGCCCCCCGGGGGCCGGTCCTCACCCCCCTCCCGCCGCCGAGCGGACGGCGTGTCCTTCCGGTTCCGGTCGGCGCCCGTCACGACTTCGTGTCTCCGGCGCTCTCGCTGCCCTCGCCGCCGAGCGGCTGGTACCTCCAGGTGGGTAAAAGCCGCGTCTACACCCGTGCACGCCGGCTCCTAGAGCGTTTTGTCCGGGCCCACTTCGGCGGCTGGATCAGCCCGCGCGCCACCGCCGCCGGCTCGGAGATCTATCGGGTCTGGATCGGCCCGTACCGGACGCGGGCGCGGGTGGAGACGATGATGCTGCGGGCGACGGCCCTCTCGGGGGCGGCCCCGGAGGTCATCCGTCACCGGCGTCCGGGGTGAGCGGGGTGGACGGGCTCGACATCGCGTTCGTCGCCGTGGTCGCCCTCTCGACCCTTTTCGGTCTCGTGCGCGGTTTCATGCGCACCTTCCTCGTTCTTCTTCTCTGGGTCCTCGCCGTCTTCCTGGCGCTTCGCCTCGGCCCCCCGCTCGCCGCCCTCCTCACCCCCGGCGTCGTGGCCAATCCGTTTCTGGCCCGGATCGCGGCCTTCGTCGCTCTTCTCCTCGCCGTCCGCGTCTTGGGCGGGCTCGCCCTCCGCGGGCTCGAGCGTGACCTGGCCGCTCGCAAGGAGTTCAACGCCCTCGATCACGGCTGCGGCGCCGTCTTCGGATTCCTGCGCGGGGTTGCTCTCGTGGTTCTCTTTCTCCTCGCCGTCCGCGCGCTCGGGTTCCACGCCGCCCGCCTGGCCCCCCGCTCGCGTCTCGTGCCGGTCCTGCGCCCCTGGGTGCGGCGGACGGGCCGTCTCCTGGCCGTGGATCTCTAGGCCGTGTGCGGCATCGTCGGCATCGTCGGTGAGGAGGACGCGGCCCACGTCCTCCACGAGGCCCTCAACATCCTGCAGCACCGAGGGCAGGACGCCGCCGGGATCCTGACCGACGAGGACGGGCACTTCCATCTCCGCCGTGGCAACGGGCTCGTTCGCGACGTCTTCCCGGAGGGGAGCCTCGCGGCTCTCCGCGGCCGCACCGGACTCGGCCACGTGCGCTACCCCACGGCGGGGACGGCGGACGCCGCCGAAGCCCAGCCCTTCACCACCAACGCTCCCTACGGGCTTGGCTTCGTGCACAACGGCAACCTGACCAACGCCGAGGCGCTGCGCACGCTCCTCTTCCGTGAAGACCGCCGTCACCTGAACACCCTTTCCGACTCGGAGGTGCTCCTCAACGTCCTCGCCCACGAGCTTCAGGTTCACGGCGGGATGCGGCTTGCGCCCGAGGAGATCTTCGCCGCGGTCGCCACTCTCCACCGACGCTGCGCGGGGGCGTACTCGGCCCTCGCGCTCATCGCCGGGGTGGGGCTCCTTGCCTTCCGCGACCCCTTCGGCATCCGCCCGCTTGTCTGGGGCGTGCGCGAGAGCGGTGGCCGACGCCAGCATCTCTTCGCGTCGGAGAGCGTGGCTCTCGACGTTCTCGGTTTCCGCCTCGTGCGCGATCTTGCGCCGGGGGAGGCCGTGCTGGCCCGTCCCGACGGGACGGCGAAGAGCGAGATCTGCGCGCTCTCGACCCAGCGCACGCCGTGTCTTTTCGAGTACGTCTACTTGGCCCGCCCCGATTCGATCATCGAGGGGGTCTCGGTCCACAAGGCGCGTCTCCGTATGGGCGAGCGTCTGGCCGAGAAGATTCTCCGTCTCGGGTTCCCGCGCGACGCCGACGTCGTCGTCCCCATTCCGGACACGAGCCGCATGAGCGCGCTCCAGCTCGCCAACCGCCTCGGCGTCAAGTACCGCGAGGGGTTCATCAAGAACCGCTACGTCGGCCGCACGTTCATCATGCCCGAGCAGGATCAGCGCCGCCGCTCGGTCCGCCGCAAGCTCAATCCGATCGGCCTCGAATTCCAGGGCAAGAACGTGCTTCTTGTCGACGACTCGATCGTGCGCGGGACGACGTCGCGCGAGATCGTCGAGATGGCGCGCCGCGCCGGGGCCCGGCGCGTCTATTTCGCCTCGGCCGCCCCCCCGGTGCGTTACCCCAACGTCTACGGCATCGACATGCCGGCGACCGACGAGCTCATCGCCGCCGGCCGCAGCGAAGAGGACATCGCCCGCTTCATTGGGGCCGACGCCCTGATCTACCAGGATCTCACCGACCTCGTCGAGGCCGTGCGGGCGGGCAACCCCGCCCTCGAACGGTTCGAGGATTCCTGCTTCAGCGGCCGCTACGTGACCGGGGATGTGACCCCCGAGTATCTGGGGATCCTCGCGCGCGAGCGGCGCGGCGCGCCCGCGTCGGCGGGCGAGACGCCCGGCTGATCCGGCTCAGGCCGGGGGCGGCACGAGGCGCCCCCCGCCGGCCTCGAGGACGAGGACGCGCGCCTCCCCGTCCCACGGGCCGAGGACGATGCGCTCGGCCTCTTCTTCGTCCCCGATCTTGAGCCGGTGCCAGGCCGGCCGGTGCGTGTGGCCGTGGACGAGGCGGCGGACGCCGCTTTCCTCAAGGAGCCTCCGGACCGCCTCCGGGTGGACGTCCATCCACGGCTCGGGCGCGCGCCGCCGCCGAAGCCGCCCGCGGGTGCGGGCGAGACCCGCGACGCCCCGCCGCCACCAGAGGGGACGGGCGAGAAAGCGGGCCTGGCGCGCGGGATCGTGGCTGTAGCGGCGGAAACGCTGGTAGGCCCGGTCCGCCGTGCAAAGGAGGTCGCCGTGGGTGAGCACGGTCGGAACCCCGGCGAGGGTGCCCCGCCAGGGGTCGGGCAACAGTTCGAGGCCGCTCCGGCGGGCGTAGTCGTCGCCGAGCAGGAAGTCGCGGTTTCCGTGGAGGAAACGGACCGGGCGGATCGCGCTCGTCGCAGAGAGCGCCTCGGCCACCCGGCGGGTGTAGGGGCGCGGGTCGTCGTCCCCGATCCAGGCCTCGAAGAGGTCGCCCAGGACGTAGAGTTCGGCTCCTTCCGCGCGGATCCGGGCGAGGAAGGCGAGAAAGGCCTCGGTGAGATCGGGGCGTCCTGGACCGAGATGGAGGTCGGAGGCGAGATAGACGTTCACGGCCCATCGTAGCCGACGCCGAGGGGGGCCTTCCTGCCCGCCCCCGGGGGCAAACGCTGGGTCCGCGCAGGGGAGGACTTGACAAACGACGAGGATGCCTTATTATTAGCACTCGGATAGGGTGAGTGCTACAAACCCCCTTTTCCTGCACAAGTCTTTGATTTATTTTGTTTTGACACTAGGAGAGACCAACGATGAAACTCCGCCCACTGCATGACCGCGTGATCGTCAAGAGGATGGAGGAGGAGCGCACGAGCCCGGGAGGGATCGTGATCCCCGACACCGCCGCCGAGAAGCCGATCCGGGGTCAGGTCGTTGCCGTCGGCAACGGCAAGATCCTTGAGGACGGCAAGGTCCGCCCGCTCGATGTCAAGGTCGGCGACAAGATCCTTTTCGGAAAGTATTCCGGCACCGAAGTCAAGGTCGACGGCGAGGAACTCCTCGTCATGCGCGAAGAGGACGTGATGGCGGTCCTCGAAGGCTGACGCCGCCGCTTTCCCCCACGCTATTCCCTTCTTTCCCCACCCGATCAGAGGATTCCGAACATGGCAGCAAAAGACGTGAAGTTTGGTGAAGACGCCCGCATGCGCATGGCGCGCGGGGTCAACACCCTGGCCAACGCCGTCAAGGTCACCCTCGGCCCGAAGGGCCGTAACGTCGTGCTCGAGAAGAGCTTCGGCGCCCCGACCGTGACCAAGGACGGTGTGTCCGTGGCCAAGGAAATCGAGCTCAAGGACAAGTACGAGAACATGGGCGCCCAGATGGTCAAGGAGGTGGCCTCCAAGACCTCGGACGTCGCCGGCGACGGGACGACGACCGCGACCGTCCTCGCGCAGGCGCTTCTTCGCGAAGGCCTCAAGGCCGTGGCCGCCGGGATGAACCCGATGGACCTCAAGCGCGGGATCGACAAGGCGGTCACCGCCGCCGTCGCGGAGCTCCGCAAGATCTCCAAACCCTGCAGCGACGACCGCGCCATCGCCCAGGTGGGCACCATCTCGGCCAACAACGACGAGGCCGTGGGGGCGCTCATCGCCGAGGCGATGAAGAAGGTCGGCAAGGAAGGGGTCATCACGGTCGAGGATGGCTCCGGCCTCGAGAACGAGCTCGAGATCGTCGAGGGCATGCAGTTCGACCGCGGGTACCTCTCGCCGTACTTCATCAACAACCAGCAGAACATGAGCGTGGAGCTCGAGAACGTCTACATTCTCCTCCACGACAAGAA
>JAKAQQ010000034.1 GCA_021819635.1 Pseudomonadota bacterium | reverse complement strand
ATCTGGATCGATCACGTCGATTCAGGCCGTCTACGTGCCCGCCGACGACCTGACGGATCCTTCCCCGGCGACCACCTTCGCCCATCTCGACGCCACCGTCGTCCTCTCCCGGCAGATCGCCGAGCTCGGCATCTATCCGGCCGTCGATCCGCTTGACTCGACCAGCCGGCAGCTCGATCCGCTCGTCGTCGGTGAGGAGCACTACGAAACCGCCCGTGGGGTGCAGAAGGTTCTGCAGCGGTACAAGGAACTGCGGGACATCATTGCCATTCTGGGCATGGACGAACTTTCCGACGAGGACAAGCTGACCGTGGCCCGGGCGCGCAAGATCCAGCGTTTCCTCTCCCAACCCTTCTTCGTGGCCGAGGTCTTCACCGGGAGCCCCGGCAAGTACGTCCCCTTGCGCGAGACGATCCAGGGCTTCAAGGGAATCCTCGAGGGCCGCTACGATGATCTGCCCGAGCAGGCCTTCTACATGGTGGGCCCGATCGAGGAAGCGGCCGCCAAGGCCGGGGCGATGTAGACTGACGTGATGCGTATCCGCGTCCAGATCGTTGATCCCGAAGCGCCGCTCTACAGCGGCGAGGCCGAGATGGTCTTCGCTCCCGCCGAGCTTGGCGAAGTGGGCATCACGCCCCGCCACGCTCCGCTCCTCACCCGGCTCCGCCCGGGGGAGGTGCGCGTCCGGCACGAGGGCGGAGAGGACAGCTTTTTCGTCACGGGCGGGGTCCTCGAAGTACAGCCCTACGCCGTCACGATCCTGGCCGACCGCGCCGTCCGCTCGATCGAGCTCGACGAGGAGGAGGCCCGGCGGGCGCGGCAGCGGGCCGAGGAACGGCTCAGCCAGAAAGCCGCCGATTTCGACATTGCGCACGCCGAGGCCGAACTCGCCGAGGCCGTCGCGCGCCTGCGGGCCATTGAGCGGCTGCGGAAGCACGGTGTCCTGAAGTGAGCCGGGAGCGCGGGCCGACCCCGCTCACGGTGGTCGTCCTGGCCGCCGGGCGTGGGACGCGGATGCGCTCGGAACGCCCCAAGGTCCTGCACACGCTTGCCGGACGCACGCTCCTCGACTGGGTGCTCGAGGCCGCGGGTCGTCTGTCTCCCAACCGCATTGTCCTCGTCCACCCCCCGAAGGCCGATTGGCTGCCGCAGGGTCTCCCCGGTCTCGTGCCCGTCCTGCAGCCGGAACCCCGGGGTTCCGGCGATGCGGTGCGCCTCGCCCTGAACGAGGTGGAGGCCGGCGACCGCGTCCTCGTCCTCTACGGCGATGTGCCCCTTGTGGCGCCCGACGATCTCGAACGCCTGCTCGACGGCGCGCCGGACCTGGGGCTCGCCGTTCTCACGGCCCGGCCCGCGGATCCCCGGGGCTACGGTCGGGTGGTGCGCGACGAGCGCGGGGCGCTGTGCGCCGTCCGTGAGGAGCGCGACCTCGACCCCAGGGAGGCGCGTACGCTCGGGGAAGTGAACACGGGTGTGATGACGGCCCGGGCCGGGGCCTTAGCCGGCTGGCTTCGCGACCTCCGGGCCGACAATGCCCAGGGCGAGTACTACCTCACGGACGCCGTGGCCCGCGCCGTGGCCGCGGGGGTTCCGGTCCTGGGTCTTGAGGCCCGGGACGGCGACGGCGTCCTGGGCGCCAACGACGCCCGCGATCTCGCCCGCCTCGAGGCGGTGGTCCGTCGCCGGCAGGCGGAGGTCCTTCTCGACGCGGGGGTGCGCGTTCTCGATCCCCTGCGCGTGGACATTCGCGGCACGGTCGTGGCCGGTCGGGACGTGGTCCTTGACGTCGACGTGATCCTCGAGGGGCGTGTCGAGCTCGGCGACGGCGTCCGTGTGGGCGCGTTTTCCTACCTCCGTGACGTGACGGTGGAGAGCGGCGCCGAGATCCTGCCGTTCTCGCATCTCGAGGATGCCCGCGTGGGGGCGGGGGGGCGCGTGGGGCCCTACGCGCGGCTGCGCGACGGTGTCGCGCTGGCCGACGGCGTCCGCGTCGGCAATTTCGTCGAGCTCAAGAAATGCACGATCGGCGCGGGGAGCAAGATCCCGCATCTCAGTTACGTCGGCGACGCCCGCGTTGGGCGAAACGTCAATCTCGGCGCCGGGGTCGTGACCGTCAACTACGACGGCGCGCGCAAGCATCCGACCGTGGTTGAAGACGGAGCGTTCGTCGGCTGCGGGACCGAACTGGTGGCCCCCGTGACCGTGGGGGCCGGGTCCTACGTTGGCGCAGGCTCAACGGTGACCGAGAACACCCCTCCGGGCGAGTTGACACTGGCCCGCGCGCGGCAGGTCACGGTCCGGGGCTGGCGCCCCCCCGGCAAGCGCTGAGGCCGTCGTGTGCGGGATCGTCGCGTTCCTTGCCACCCGCGGGGGGAACGTTGTCCCGCGCCTTCTTGCCGGGCTTGAGCGGCTCGAGTACCGGGGCTACGATTCCGCGGGGCTCGCCGTCGTCGGTCCGGACGGGCTCCTCGCCACCCGCCGCACGGTCGGGAAAGTCGCCTGTCTGCGCCAGGAAATCGCGCGCGCTCCGCTCCACGGCTCCGTCGGCATCGCGCACACGCGCTGGGCCACCCACGGAATACCGAGCGTTCGCAACGCCCATCCGCATTGTTCCGGAAACACCCTCGCTCTCGTCCACAACGGCATCATCGAGAACCACGCGGCGTTGCGTGCGGAGCTCGAGACCGCGGGGTACACGTTCCTGTCCGAAACCGACAGCGAGGTGATCGTCCACCTGGTGCACCGGTTTCGGGGCGAGGGAGCCTCGCTGCCCGAAGCGGTGGCGGAGGCAGGGCGGCGGCTCGACGGGGCCTATGCCTTCGTCGTTCTTGACCGTGACGCGCCGGACATGCTCGTGGCCGCCCGCGAGGGCTGTCCGCTCGTCGTGGGCTTCCCCAACCCCGACGGGGAGCTTCTCGGTGCGCTCGCCTCCGATCCCGCCGCCTTGGCCGGCCTGGCCTCCCGCGTCGCCTATCTCGAGGACGGCGACGTGGTGTGCGTGCGCGGCGGGACGCTTGCCCTCGTCGATCGCGAGGGCCGGGCGGCGACGCGGGCCGTGCACGACAACCCCTGCACGCCGGACGCGCTCGAGCGCGGCGGGTTCCGTCACTACATGCTCAAGGAGATCCACGAGCAGCCGGCGGTTGTCGCGCGCACGCTCGAATCGCGCCTCGTCCACGGCCACGTGCCCGACGAGGTCTTCGGGCCGCACGCCGGCGAGGTGCTCCGGCGGACGCGGGCGGTTCACTTCGTGGCCTGCGGAACGAGCCACCACGCCACGCTTCTGGCCCGCCGGGCGCTCGTCCGCCTCGCCGGGATCGAAACCCTCGTCGAGGTGGCGAGCGAGTACCGCTACCAGCCGCCGCCGGTGGCGGACGGCACGCTCCTCGTGGCCGTCTCCCAATCGGGCGAGACCGCCGACACCCTCGCCGCCGTGCGCCACGCGCGGACCCTTCCTTACGCAGGCGTGATCGGAATCTGCAACGTCGGGGGATCGAGTCTCCTGCGCGAAACGTCGCTCGCCTTTCTCACCCAGGCCGGGCCGGAGATTGGGGTGGCCTCCACCAAGGCGTTCAGCACCCAGGTTGTGGGGCTCGATCTCCTCGCGCTTGCCCTTGCCCGTCACCGGGGCGCGCCGCCCGCGCGCCTCGCCGAAGCGGCGGACGCGTTGCGGACGCTGCCCGACGCGATCGCGTCGGTGCTCGCCGTCGAGGACACCCTCCGGGAGGTGGCCGGGGAGATTGCCGAGAGCGCGCACGCCCTCTACATCGGTCGGGGGGACCACTACCCGGTGGCGTTGGAAGGGGCCCTCAAGCTCAAGGAGATCTCCTACATTCACGCCGAGGGTTACCCGGCGGGGGAACTCAAGCACGGGCCGCTCGCGCTCGTCGATCACCGCATGCCGGTGATGGCCCTCGCCCCCCGAGGCGAGTTGTTCGAGAAGATGGCGTCGAACCTTGCCGAGGTCGCGGCCCGGGGCGGGCGTCTGTACGTCCTGACCGACGCGGCGGAGGAATTGCCGAGTCTTCCGAACGCCCGCGTGGTACGTCTTCCGGGGCCCTGGCCCGCGCTCGTCTCGCCCTTGGCCTACACCGTCGCGCTCCAGCTCCTTGCCTACCACGCCGCGGTGGCGAAAGGGACCGACGTCGACCAGCCGCGCAACCTCGCCAAATCGGTAACGGTCGAGTAGGCCCCGCCCGTTTGTTTGCTCGGGGGCGTGGAGGGTCGCCCTCCCCCCCGATATACTGGGCCAAGGGAAGTCACGCGCGGAGCTTCACCGCTTCTCTTGTCCTCCCGTGTTTTCACCTCCGGAGATCCGACATGGTGGCTGCCCCTGCGTTCCTGTGGCCCGTTCTTTGGTGGATTCTCTTCCTCGCGCCGCTCGGGGTCGATTTTTGCCGGCGCACGCGTCTTCCGTGGGTGAGCGGCCGTCTCCTCTTCCTTCTCGTCGTGGCGTCCCTTGTGCCGACGATGCCCGCGGGGCTTCTTCTCGCCCTCTGGATCGCGCTCGGCCTCGGGCTTCTTTTCCTCCACGTGCCGCCCTTGCGTCGGCTCCTTGTGACCGGTCCGATCTTTGAGGTCTACCGGCGGCTCCTGCCGTCGATGTCGTCGACGGAACGCGAAGCGCTGAACGCCGGGGACGTCGGCTGGGAAGGCGAGCTCTTTACCGGCAAGCCCCGCTGGGAGAACCTCCGCGCGTTGCCCGCGGCACGGCTGAGCGCGGAGGAAAAAGCCTTTCTCGACGGTCCTGTCGAGGAGCTCTGCGCGCGTCTCGACGACTGGAAAATCACGCACGCGTGGGCGGACCTCCCGCCCGAGATCTGGCGCTTTCTCAAGGAGAAGGGGTTTTTTGCCCTGATCATCCCCAAGGCCTACGGCGGCCTTGCGTTTTCGAACTACGCCCACGCCGAGGTCCTCTTGCGGGTGGCCTCGCGCAGCATGACCGCCGCCTCGGTCATCGCCGTCCCCAACTCCCTCGGACCGGCCGAGCTGCTCCTCCATTACGGGACCGAGGAACAGAAGAACCACTATCTCCCGCGGCTTGCCCGCGGCGAAGAGATTCCGTGCTTTGCCCTGACCGCGCCCACCGCGGGCTCGGACGCCGCCTCGATGATCGACCAGGGTCGGGTGGTGCGCGAGCGTCGCGACGGGCGGGAGATCCTGGCGCTCCGCCTCGATTTCGACAAGCGCTACATCACGCTCGCTCCGGTCGCGACCGTGATCGGCTTGGCCGTTCGGGTCGTCGATCCCGAGCGCCTGCTCGGTGGCGAGGTGGACCGCGGCATTACCTGTCTCCTGCTGCCCCGCACGACGCCGGGGCTCGAGATCGGGCGCTGGCATTTCCCGCTCAACACGCCGTTTCCCAACGGGCCCGTTCGTGGCCGTGGCATCGTCGTTCCCCTCGACGCCGTGATCGGCGGACCGGAGACGATCGGCCAGGGCTGGCGCATGCTCATGGAAAACCTTGCCGCCGGGCGGTCGATTTCGCTCCCGGCAAACGCGACCGGCGCGGCCAAGATGGCCGTGCGCACGAGCAGCGCGTACACCCGTGTCCGCCGCCAGTTCCGCGTCCCGCTCGCCCGTCTTGAGGGCGTGGCCCAGGTCCTTGCGCGCATGGGCGGCACCCTCTACGCCATGGATGCCGTGCGCACGGTGACGCTGGCCGCCGCCGACGCCGGAGGGCGTTCGGCCGTGACTTCGGCGATCGTCAAGGCGCAGGTGACCGAGATGGGACGTCGGGTGGCGCTTGACGCCATGGACGTGCACGGCGGCAAGGGGATCATGCTTGGGCCGCGCAACTACCTCGCCCGCGGCTTCGAGGCCGTTCCCATCGCAATCACCGTCGAGGGCGCCAACCTCCTCACGCGCAACCTCATTATCTTTGGGCAGGGCGCGATCCGCGCGCACCCCTACGTGTTCCGCGAGATGGAGGCCGCCCGCGACCCGGACCGCGCCGCCGGCCGGCGCGCCTTCGACCGGCTCATCGTCGCGCACACGGGATTTTTCCTGAGCAACGCGGTTCGCGCTTTCGTGATGGGCCTCCACGCCGCCCGCTTTGCCCCGAGCCCGGTGCGCGGCCCCCTGCGGCGTTATTACCAGCACCTCAACCGCTACAGCGCGGCCTTCGCGCTCCTCGCCGACGGGAGTATGTTCGCCCTGGGCGGCAGCCTCAAGCGACGCGAGGCCCTCTCGGCCCGCCTCGCCGACATGCTGAGCTGCCTCTACATCGCGTCCTGTGTCCTCAAGCACCACGAGGACCGTGGGCTGCCCGCCGAAGAGGAGGACGCCGTCGTCTGGGCGTGCCGCGATCTCGTCTACACCTTCCAGGAACAGGCGCACGGCCTTCTCCGCAACTTCCCGAACCGCTTCATGGCCGCCTTTCTCCGCTTGGCCGTCTTCCCCACCGGGCGCAGCTACTCGGCGCCGTCCGACGCCTTGGGCCTTCGCCTGGCCGCCCGCCTGTGCGAGGACTCGCCCTTGCGGGAAGCGTTGGTCGCGGGCTCGTACGCCAGCGATCCCGCCGCCGGCCCCGTTGCCTTCCTCGAGCGCGCGCTTCGGCTCGCGCCCGCGGCCGAGGAGATCGAGCGGCGATTGCGGACGTCGCTTGTGGACATCCCGCCGGAGGTGCTCGGCGATCGCGCGCGACTCGCGCTGGCGAGCGAGCGCGGTCTCCTTGACGCACGTGAGCAGGAACTCCTTGGCCGCTTCTACGATCTCGTCGAGGAGATCGTGGCGGTCGACGACTTCGACCAGCGCGAACTCGGGACCCATCCGCTCCCTTCCTCGGGCTGAGCCGCGACAACGGCGAGCGATGCCGCGGGCCGGGGTGGAGCAAAGATCAGCCGCAGGGGCCGCGGGCTGAGGACCCCCCCGTCGGTCCCCGCAAGCGTCACGTGCTGCCACAGGTGGGCGTAGCGGGCCAGCCAGATCACCCCGGGCCGCCACGGCCGTGGGGGGCCGCCGCGGCGGATCGCTCCTTCGGGGAAAAGGCAGACCGCGCCGCCGGCCTCGAGGCGGCGCGCGAGCGCGCGAAGGCCGAACGCCCCGCTTGGCGAGAGGGCGACGAACGTGTGCCCCGTGAGTTTGGCGTAGGCCGCGAGAAGCGGGCGCCACGGAAGGCCGCGGGCGTAGTCGGGATCGACCCCGAAGAGGAGGGGGCGCGCGACGGCGAGGGCGAGGAGCGGCCCGTCGAGATAGCCCGGATGGTCGGCGGTGAGGAGGAGTCCCGGCCCGGCGCTCGGGCTCCCGCGGACGAGGAGCGGGCGCCGGGCGGCAAGGATCCTGAGGGAGCGGTGGCGGAGAAGACG
>JAKAQQ010000033.1 GCA_021819635.1 Pseudomonadota bacterium | reverse complement strand
GGCGGGCCGCGGGCCCGCGCCGGCCGGAGGCGCCCGCGTGAGCGAGAGCCGCACCCCGCCCGTGCGTTCCGGGCGTCGCCCGCTCCTGACGCTGATTTTGCTGTTTCTTCTCGGGGACTGGATCGGCGCCAGCATCGTTCTTTTCTTCCTTCTTCTCCCCGCGCGGGTCGCCGCCCGCACGCCTCCGGTCTGGGGGAACTGGGCCTGGTGGGTGATCCTGACCACCGCGCTGGTGGTGGGGTGGTACGGGCGCGGGGTCCGCCGCCTCGAACACGACGGGCGACGCCTCCCGTGGGACCAGAAATTCTTTTTCTCGGCCGGTGTCGTTGTCGGCTTTGTGGCCGCCTCGCCGCCGATCGACACTCTGGCGGGCTCTCTTCTCTTCGTGCATCTCACGCAGCACATGCTGCTGCACATGTTCGTGCCGCTTCTCCTCTGTCTCGGCGTTCCTCTCGCTCCGCTCGTGGCGGGACTGCCCGATGCCCTGAAACGGCGCGTCTGGTGCCCGCTCGCCCGTTCCCGGGCCGTCCGCACCTTTTGGGGGGCGCTCCTGAGTCCGGTGGTGGCCTCCGTCCAGTTCGTCGCCGTCCTCTACTTCTGGCTGCTTCCGCCCGAGATGGATCTCATCGCCGTCCACGACGCCTGGGACGAGTTCGCCCACGTCACCATGCTCGTGAGTGGGCTCGTCTTCTGGTGGATGATTCTCGACCCCCGCCGGCGCCCGAACGCCCCGAGCTATCCCGCGCGTCTTTTGGCCCTCACGCTCACGATGTTCGCCAACATCGTGCTCGGCGCCTACATCACTCTGACCCATCAGGATCTTTACGTCGTGTACAACCATCTGGCCGCGCCGTGGGGGATCGGCCCCATGCGCGACCAGAGGATCGGGGGCCTCATCACCTGGATCGACGGGTCGATGATGGAGGTCGTGGGGGCCCTCGTCGTGTTCCACCGCTGGATGCGTGACGAGTCGCTTCGCCCGCTAAGCGTCCACGCCCGCGCCCGCCGGGCCGAGGAGAGGCGCCGGGTGCCCGCGGGGCCCGCCGTGGGTCTCGGATCGTGAAGGACGCCGACCGCGAGGTGATGGCCCGGCGCCGGACCCTGGCCATCGTGTCGCATCCCGACGCCGGCAAGACCACCCTGACCGAGCATCTTCTTCTCACGGCCGGGGCGATCCAGCTGGCCGGGGCGGTGAAGGGGCGACGGACGCAACGCGCCGCGCGATCCGACTGGATGGCGCTCGAGCGCGAGCGGGGCATCTCGGTGGCCACCTCGGTCATGCAGTTCCCCTACGGGGGGGCTGTCGTCAATCTTCTGGATACCCCGGGGCACGAAGATTTTTCCGAGGACACCTACCGCACCCTGACCGCGGTCGACTCCGTTCTCATGGTGCTCGACGCCGCCAAGGGTGTCGAGCCCCGGACGCTCGAGCTCATGCGGATCGTGCGCGAACGCGCGCTCCCCGTGCTGACCTTCATCAACAAGATGGACCGCGACGCCCGGGCGCCCCTGGAACTTCTCGACGAAATTCACGAAAAGCTCGGCTTGGAGCCCGCGCCCCTCGTCTGGCCGGTGGGCAGCGGACGCGAGTTTCGTGGCGTGATCGACCGTGGGGAGGGCGGCTTTGAGCCCTTCGTGACCGCCGGCGGCGAAGCGCGCAGCACGGAGGCCTTCGCGGGTTTCTCGGAGGGGGAGCGTCGCGGCCTCGAGGAGGAGATTGCCCTCGTGGCCGAGGCCACGCCCGCCTTCGACCGCGACGCCTACCGTGCCGGGGCGCGCACGGGCATCCTGTTCGGGTCGGCGCTTCACGGGTTCGGGGTTCGCCGTCTTCTCGATCTCGTGGTGCGGGTGGCCCCTTCGCCCGGCCCCCGGGCGGCCCGCGAGCGGACCGTGCACCCCGACGAGGATCCGGCGAGCGGTTTTGTTTTCAAGATCCAGGCCAACATGGATCCCCGTCACCACGACCGCGTGGTATTCGTCCGCCTCTGCTCGGGCCGCTACGAGCCCGGGCGGCGTCTGCGCCACGTCGATCGTGGACGCTCTCTTGTGCCCAACGATCTCATGGTTTTTCTCGGCCAGGAGCGCGAACGGGCGGAGGCGGCCTACGCCGGGGACGTCATTGGCTTCGCGACCCACGGCGGCATCGAAATCGGGGACACGTTCACCGAGGGCGAAGAGCTCCACTTCCGGGGCATCCCGAACTTCGCCCCCACGATCTTTCGCCGTCTCATCGTCCGCGATCCGCTGCGCGGCAAGGCGCTGCTCCGTGGCATCGGCGAGCTGGCCGAGGAGGGGGCCGTCCAGTTCTTCCGCCCGCTTCTCGGCAACGACGTGATTCTGGGCGCCGTGGGCCCGCTGCAGTTCGATGTGGTGGCTTACCGCCTCGAGGAAGAATACGGCGTGCCGGTCCGTACCGAAGGGGCGGGGATCGGGGTGGCCCGCTGGGTGGAGGGCCCCGCGGAGGCGCTGGCCGTGCTCGAGGAGGGGGCGGGCGCGCATCTCGCCCGCGACGGCCTGGGTTCGCTCGTCTATCTCGCGCCCCATCGCGTCCACATGGATCTCGTCACCGAGCGCCATCCGCGGCTGCGGTTTCTCGCCAGCCGCGAGCGCAAGGACCCGGCGTGAGCGGGGAGGGGTCCCCCTCCGGCACGGTCCGCGGGGCCTGGCGCTGGCTCCTCTACGACGGGGCGGAATCGGCCTTTGCGACGACCGTGATGGCGGGGTTTTTCCCGGTCTTCCTCGTCCACGCCTGGGGACGGGGGACGAGCCCCGCGACGGACTTTGCGGACCTGGCGCTCGCGGCGGGCGGGGCGTCCCTCGTCGTCGCGCTCCTCGCGCCCTTCGCCGGGGCCATGGCCGACGCCCGGGCGGTGCGCGGACGGTTCCTCGCCCTCTGCGTCTTTCTCGGGGTGGCGGCGACCGCGTCCCTCGCGTTTCTTCCCGCGGGAGCGCTCTCGGGGGCGCTTATGCTCTACGGGCTGGCCACGATCGGATATTCGGGGGCCAACGTCTTCTACAACGCGCTCCTCCCGCACGCCGTGGAACCGGGGGTGTTTGCCCGCGTGTCGACCTACGGGTACGCCACGGGCTATCTGGCCGGGGGAACGCTCTTCGCCGCCGAAATCGCCCTTGCCACCCACCCGGAAATCCTGGGGCTCGGGAGTCCGGCGGCGGTGCGGACCGTGGTCTTTGGGACGGTGGCCCTCTGGTGGGCGGCGCTCGCCCTCCCACTCCTCGGACAGAGTCCGGAGCTGCGGCCGGGGCGGCCTCTTTCGTCCCCCCCGCTTGTGGCCCAAGGCTGGGCGCGCCTCAGGCGCACGTTTCGCGAGGTCCGGCGCCACCGCACCGTCATGCTCTTTCTCGTCGCGTACTGGTGCTATATCGACGGCGTCAACACCATCATCCGGTTGGCGGTGAGTTACGGGCTCGCGCTCGGATTCCCTTCGGCAAGCCTGGTCGAGGCGCTTCTTCTCACCCAGGCGGTGGCGTTTCCCTCGGCCGTGCTCTACGCCCATCTCGGGGAACGTTGGGGGCTGCGCCGCGGCATTCTGTTCGCGATCGGCGTCTACGCGCTTGTGACCCTCGCGGCGGCCTGGATGCACACGGTGACGGAGTTCTTCGCGCTCGCCGCCACCGTGGGGTTGGTGCAGGGCGGCATCCAGGGCCTCTCCCGCGCCTACTACGGGCGCCTCGTCCCGCGCGGGCGCTCGGCGGAGTTTTTTGGTTTCTACGGTGTCGTCGGGAAGTTCTCGGCGGTCCTCGGCCCGCTCCTCGTCGCCGCAACCGAGATGGCGACGGGCTCGGCGCGGGGGGGCATCGCGACGGTCGTTCTTCTCTTCGTTTCCGGGGCGCTGCTTCTCCTCAGGGTGCCGGCCGCGGCGGAGACGGCTCCGCCTCCCGTGGATTGAGCGGGAGCCGCTTGAGACGGACGCGTAGGAGACGGAGCGTTCGCCGGTACCGGCGAACGTCGGCCGCGTCGGCTCCGGGCTCGTAGAGGACGCGGCCGCGGCGGCGGGCGAGCGTCCGGAGTCGACGGCCCAGGTCGGGGTCGATGCGGGCGATCCGTGCGGCGTACTCAAGGGGTGTCTCCCCGAGGGCGGCCGACGGCGGGTAAAGACGCCCCAGGCGGCGGAGGAGGGCCTGCCAGGCCCGGTCGTCGCGGCGGGCTCGCCGTCGCCTCCCCTCCAGGACGACGGCCCCCCAGAGGAGAAGCGGCGGCAGGATGAGGACGGCCGCGAGCACCGGGAGCCACGAACGCCAGCCGTGGATCTTCCAACCCAGGCGACGAAGAAACGCCCGCTGCGCCCGCGGCCCGTAGCCAAGGACATCACGGTCCCAGAGCGCTCCGACCCGGCGCCAGAGACCGCCGAGTCTTACGAGCCAAGGGGCGGACGCCACATCGAAGCCCCCGACCGTGTAGCCTCCGGCGAGAAGACGCAGCGCGCGGCGCGAGATGCGGCTTCGGGCAATCGCGGCCGTGGGATCCACCCGTCGCCAGGCCCCGCGGATCCAGACCTCGTCCCAGGCGTGGGCGTCGGCGCCGCGGAAGACGACCCGGCCGCTCAGGGGATCGTAGCGGCCGGCAAGGTAGCCGGTGACCACCCGGGTCGGAACGCCCGCCGCCCGCATGAGGACGGCGAACGCCGTGGCGTAGTCGGTACAGAACCCGCGCCGGGAGCGGAAAAGAAACGTGTCGACGGCGTTTCGCCCGTGGAGGGGCGGGGCGCGCAGCGTGTAATAGAACGGTCCGTCGTGGAAGTAACGGAGGGCACGGACGACAAGCGCGGCGGGGGAGAGATGGCGTCGTGCCCAGCGTCGGGCGAGGCGCCGGGCCCGGAGATCGATGCCGGGGGGAAGCGCCAGGTTGCGGGCCCGGGCTTCTCGGCCGAAGCGGGGGGTGGGGCGCGGACCCGTGGCCGCGGTGAGCGTGTAGCGGAAACTGCGCCGGAGAGGTCGGTGGGCGCGCAACGTGCCCGCGTGCGTCAGCCACGTCCCCGGAGGGGCGACGATCGGGCGCCCGAGGGCGGGGAGCGCCGCCCGTCCGTCCGGGCGCACGACCACTCGGTAGGTCGTTCTTGGGCCCGGCGGGCCACCCGCGGGCCCGGGCGACGCGGGCTCGAGCGCGCGGGGCGAGGGAAGCCAGCGCTCGCCGTTGAAACGCGCGAAGACGTAGACGCGGAGATAGCGGCGGTTGGCCGCCGGCCGCGGGGCGGTGAAGCGGACGGTCATGACCGTTCGTCGTGACAGGACCAGGTGGTCGATGCCCCCGAGCCCCAGACTCGGGGCGAGTCCGCTCACCCAGGCGTGACGCCGGCCCCACCCCCAGAGGGGCCCGTGAACGCGCGGAACGAAAATAAAGAGCACAAGCGCCCAAGGGAGACTCCAGGTCAGGAGCCCGAGAGCCGGGCGGAGTCCGGAGCGGAGAGCGGCCGAGGCCGTGGTCCCGTGGGCCCGGACCGGGTCTTCGTCGCCCGCGATCCAAGCGGCCAGGACCAGGATGAGGACGGCGAACACGTAGGCGACCGTGGGGAGATGCTGCCCGAAAAAGAGATCGGTGGCAAGAAGGAACAGGGTGAGGAGGAGCACCGTTCCGAGGTCACGCTCGTGGCGTGCCTCGAGGAGCTTGAGCCCCGCCAGGCCGAGGAGGAGGGTGCCGCCGGCGCGCAGCCCGTTGATCGTGCCGTAGTGAAGGAGGGTGGCGGCAAAGGCGGCGCCGGCCAGGGTGAGGAGGAGCGCAAGCGGCGGACGTCGTCCGCGCGGGCCGCGAACCAGGGCGAGGAGAGCGAGGAGGGCGGCAAAGGGGGTGATCCACGGCACGAAATCCGCGCGTGCGGCCGGTAACGCGGCCAGCACCAGGAGGAGAGAAAAGATCGTGAACCGGCGGCGTGCGAGCGGCCGTGGGGCCGGGCGTGTCCTCTCTCCGCGGGGGCGTGGGACGCTGGCCCCGTCGCTCGTCGTGGATCGGGCGGGGTGCACAGACTCAGGCTTCATGGAGGGCCAGAGCTTCCAGACAGGCTCGAAAGTGCGGCTCGCCGCGGCCCGCGGCCACCGTGGCGGAGGGGAGCACGAGGCCGTAGGGCGTCCGCTCCCGCTCGGCTTCGAGCACCCAGCGGCAGAGGATCGAGAGACGGTGTTCGACCCGTTCCTCACCCTGCCCGCGAGCGAACGCTTCGGTCTCCTCCCAGTGCAGCACGAGGTGGGGGGGCGGGGGGGGCTCAAACGTGCGGACGAGGAGTTCTCCCCGACGGGCGTAGACCCGCCACGCCACGCGGCGGGGGGAGTCCCCGCTTCGCCAGGGACGGAGATCGTGGAAGTCTTCGCCCGGCTCGTCTCGTGATTGCGGCGAAGCGGTGGACGGCGGGCGGGCGGGCCCGTCCGTGGCCGGCGCGGGCGCGACCATTGCCACCCGTTCGCTTGGGGCCCCGCACCAGGCGTGGAAAAGGCCGAGGGGTCGCTCGCAGGCCAATCGCCACGGCGGGACCGCCACGCGTCCGCGTCGCGTGGGGACGAAGGCGAGCGCGAGCGAATGCGTCTCGCCCGCTTCCGGGCGCGGGACCGGGACCCACGCTCCCCCACGCAGGGCAACGTTGAGGTGGGTTGTCGGTTGGGGGCGACACCCCCGCAGGGTGATGCCCACGACGAGCGGCCGGCCGACGAAACCCGTGGGCGGCGTGTCCAACTCAACCGCAAGACCGCGCAGGCTGCGTTCCGAGCGAACCATGGCAAGCCAGGCGAGGGCGGCGAGTACGAAGGTCAGGAAGAGCGCCATGTTGTCGTTGTAATTCACCGCGCCGAGAAAGACGAAGAACACCACGCAGGCGTAGGCCAGACCGAAGCGCGTGGGGAGGATGTAGCGCCGGTGTGGACGCGGAAAACCGAGGCGCTCCGCGAGCCTGTTCACGCCGCGGCCGTGGTCTCGAGGATGGCGCGGAGGCGCGCGGCCGACGCCGCGGCGCCCTCGCGGCCGAGCCGGTGGGCGGCCGCGGCGACGAAGACGGCCTTGACGTCGTCCGGCCACGGGGCCCCGCGACCGGCGAGGAAGGCGTGGGCCCGGGCGGCGGCGACGAGCGCCCGCCCGGCCCGGGGCGAGAGTCCGGGGGAGAGCGCGGGCTCCCCGCGCGTGCGCGCGACCAGCCGGGCGACGTAGTCGAGCACTGCGGGCGAGACCGGCTGCGTACGCACCGCCGCCTGGGCCGCAAGAAGGGCCCCCGCGTCGGTCCGTGGCCGCAGGCGGGCGAGTCGCCCGCGTGGATCCTCCCCCCCCCAGAGTGCCTTTTCGTGCGCGGGGTCGGGATAGCCGAGCTCAAGACGCAGGAGAAACCGGTCGAGTTGCGATTCCGGCAACGGGTAAG
>JAKAQQ010000032.1 GCA_021819635.1 Pseudomonadota bacterium | reverse complement strand
GCGACCTCGTGCTCTTCTCCTCCGCCGCCGCGTCGCCCGGCGGCTGACCGCTCCCGAGGCCGAGGAGCGAGCGAAGTTCCGCCGCCCGCGCCCGCGTCTCCGCGTAACCGCGATCGATGAGGTCGCCGCAATAGCCCCCGTCAAAAAGGAGATAGCTCTTGAGTTCAAGACCGCTGCCGCGCGCGGCGCCGATCCGGTTGAGAAAGAACCGGGTGAGCGGGGGAAACCCCTCGTGGTGGCGCTCGACCAGGGTCCGGAGATCGCTCTCGGGAAACGCGGTATACACCTTGATCGGCCGCAGCGGAAGCGAGAATCCGGGCGGGTTCGGGCCGAGGGTGGCAAGCAGCCCGTTCACCCGCTCGAGCCGTTCAAGATCGCTCACGATGCCGTCCATGAAGAGGGAATCGAGGACGAACCCGCCGATCGCCGCGAGCGTCGGGTAGTCGGGCTCTCTCGAGGGGACGGGCAGCACCTCCTCGCGGCTGTGGATGCCCACCACGACGAGCCGCGTGGCCCCGAGATGGATCGCCGCCGCGAGCGGCGCAAGCTGACGCATCGAACCGTCCCCGAAGTACTCGTTGCCGATGCGGACCGCGGGAAAGAGGAGCGGAAGCGCGGCCGACGCGAGCACGTGCGGGAGACCGAGACTTGTCCGTCGGCCCTCGCGCCGAACCCGTCGCCATTCCCCGACCTCCGGGGCGGCCTCGAAAAACACGACGGTCTTGCCGGTCGTGTAGGACGCGACGGTGACCCCCACGCCCCGAAGACGCCCCGAAGCGATGTGTTCCGTGAAACGGAATCCAATCACCTCGGTGAGCAACGCACGCAACGGGCTGCTGTCGAGAAGCGCGTGCGGGCGGCGCCGGGTCCGGAAACGGCTGGCCCAGAGGTTGCGAACCCCGGGGAAGCGTCCACGCCAGAGGGATCCGAGGCCGCTGCGGTAAACACGGCCGACGTGGAGCGAGCGCCAGAGCGCCTCGAGTTCGCTCACCCCTCGCCGCGGGTCGTCGGCCCGGTCGGCCAGGAAGAGAGCGTTGATGGCCCCCGAGGACGTGCCGCAGAAGACCAACGGCGGCGGGGGCCGCCCCGCCTCGTCTTAGAGGGCAAAGAGCGCCTTGAGCACCCCGACTTCGTAAGCGCCGCGGGCCCCCCCGCCGGCGAGTACGATCCCGAGCGCCGGTTCGGTCGACGTCGCTTCGGCCACGGTTCGGTGACTCCTCATCGGGGGGACACCGCCCCCGCACGGGGGTAATATTAGCGGAACAGGGCTACCGGACCGCCTCTGGTGTCGCGTGTCGTCGTGCTCAACGCCAAGGGGGGATGCGGGAAGACGACGCTCGCGACTTCCCTCGCCGCCTGCGCCGCCGGTCGCGGACGGGCCGTGCGTCTCCTCGATCTCGACCCGCTCGGAGCCGCGGTCGCCTGGAGCCAGCGGAGACCCTCGAGCCTGCCGCCGATCCGCGCCGTTGCCGCCGACCGCGTGCCCTTGGGCGTCACCCGGAGTTTTCTCCTCGGTGCGGGCGGCACCGAGGAGGTCGTGATCTTCGACACACCGGCGGGGCTCGGGCGACCGACGATCGATCTCCTGGTACGCGACGCCGCCGCGGTCCTCATTCCCGTTCTTCCCTCGGCCATCGACATCGGGATCGCCCCCCGCGTCGTCGCCGACGTCCTCCTCGCCGGCTGTCCGAAGGAGGCCGTGGCCGTCCTGGCCAACCGCGTCCGCGCCCGCACCCGGGCCTACGCGACGCTCGCCCGGTTCCTCGACTCGCTCACGATCCCCTTCGTGGCCGTCCTCAGGGACAGCCAGTCCTACACCGCGGCGGCGGCCGAAGGCTGCGGAATCCACGAGATCGACACCGCCGCCGCCCGCGAGGAACGGGAGCGCTGGATCCCGCTTCTCGCCTGGCTCGCCGCCCGGGGCGTCGATCTTCGCGAACCTGCGCCTTCCCCCGCGGAGCCGGCTCCGGAGGCGGAGGCCGCCGCAACGCCCGCCTCCGACGCGCCCTATAGTGAGGGCGGCAGAGCCCCCCCCTGGAGGAACCCCCGAGAACCATGACTCACGACGACGTCCTCGTCCTTGGCGGCACGGGCTTCCTCGGGCGCCATCTCCTGCCCCGCCTCGCCGCCCGCGGACTCCGGATCACGGTCCCCACGCGCCGGCCCTACACCGCCCGCGAACTCCTCGTGCTTCCGCGCCTGCGCCTCGTGCCCGCCCGCGTCCACGACCCGGCGGTCCTGGCCGATCTCATGCCCCCCGGCGGCACGGTCATCCACCTGATCGGAATCCTGAGCGAAGGCCGGGGTCCCCACGCGGGGTTCGATGCGGTTCACGTCGAACTCACGCGCCGGGTGCTCGAGGCCGCCGGCCGCGCGGGCGTGCGCCGCTACCTCCACGTGAGCGCCCTCGGCGCCGGTCGGGCCGATCCCCCCAGCCGCTACCTCGCGAGCAAGCGGGCCGCGGAGGAAGCCGTGCGCGCGGGCGCGATCCCCTGGACGATCTTCCGGCCGGCGGTCGTCGCCGGCCCCGACGGGGGCGCCGCCCTCCTCTTCGCCCGTCTCGTGCGCCTCCTCCCGATCCTTCCGCTCGCCGGCGCCTCGAGCCGCCTCGCGCCGGTGGCGGTCGGGGACGTGGCGCGTGCGCTTCTGGCCGCCCTCGACGATCCGTGCACGGTGGGACGAACCTACGAACTTTGCGGCCCGGAGGAAACCACGCTTGCGGGCTTCGTCCACGCCGTCGCCCGCGGGCTCGGGCGGACAGTACGCGTGCTTCCGCTTCCCGACGCCGTCGCCCGCCTCGAGGCCGCGGTCCTCGAGCGTCTCCCGGGTCGGCTCCTCACCCGCGACCAGCTCCGCTCGCTCCGCGTCCCCGGCCTCTCGGACGGCGAGGGTCTCGCGGCCCTCGGTCTCGTCCCAACCCCGTTCGAAGCGGCTCTCGAGGGCCTCGCCGGAGCACGCGCGGGGACGCGCGTCCCCGCGGGGTCGTGAAGACCTATCTTGTCGGCGGAGCCGTCCGCGACCGGCTCCTCGGGCGGCCCGTGCACGAACGCGACTGGGTCGTGGTCGGCGCCGCCCCCGAGGAGATGCTCGCCCGGGGCTTCCGTCTCGTCGGCCGCGAGTTCCCCGTCTTCCTCCACCCCGAGACCGGCGAGGAGTACGCCCTCGCGCGCACCGAACGCAAGGCGGGTCAAGGGCACCGCGGTTTCGTGGTGCGGAGCGATCCCGGGGTCAGTCTCGAGGACGATCTCCTCCGCCGGGATCTCACGATCAACGCCATGGCCGAGGACGACGGGCAGCGCCTCGTCGATCCCTACGGGGGACGCACCGACCTCGAGGGGCGCATCCTCCGCCACGTCTCGCCGGCCTTCAGCGAAGACCCGCTGCGCGTGCTGCGTCTCGCGCGCTTCCGCGCCGAACTCGCCCCCTGGAACTTCCGGATTGCCCCCGAGACGGACGCGCTCCTCCGCGCCATGAGCGCCTCGGGCGAACTCGCCACCCTCACGCCCGAGAGGGTCGGACGCGAGACGCTCCGCGCCCTCGCCGCCCCACGGCCCTCGTTCTTCTTCACGACGCTCGCCGAGACGGGTGCGCTCCGCACGGTGCTCCCGGAACTCGCCACCCTCGCGAACATCCCCGAAGATCCCCGCCTTCACGGGGGACTCGACGCCTGGACACACACCCTGCGAACCCTCGACGAGGCGGCCGCCGAGCGTCTCCCCCCGCTCCTCGTCTACGCCCTCCTGGTCCACGACCTCGGCAAGGGCGGCGGCGGCGCGGACACCCTCGACCACGACCGTCTCGGGGAGGAACCCGCCCGTCGCCTCGCCTCCCGTCTCGCCCTCGGGAACGACTTCCGTGACTTCGGCCTCCTCGCCGCCCGGGCGCACCTCGACGTCCACCGCATCCTCGCGCTCCCGAGCCGTCTTCTCCTCGCCCGCCTCGAGGAGACGGGCCTCCTCCGCCGGGGCAGCCGAGCCTCCGATCTCGCGGCCGTCGCCCGCATCGACTGGCGCGCACGCCCGGGCTGGGAAGAGAGGCCCTACCCGCAGGAGGCGTTCCTCACCGCGCTCGCCGGTGAACTCGCCGCCCTCCACCTCCCGGAAACCCTCCGCGGAAGCGGGGCGGAGATCATCCGCGCGTGGTTCGCCCACGAACGACGGCGGCGGATTCTCCTCCGCCTGCGGAGCGTCCGCCGCCGCGAGCGGGAAACGCTGCGGGCGATCCGGGCGTTTTATCCTCCACCTCCGGACCCGCGGGGACCGTAGCCCCGTGGATCCGCGCGAGGCCGCGGCCCTCGCCGCCGCCCAGCGGCGTCTCTCCGAGCCTTCCTGGTCGGAGGGTGGCGCGCCGCGCTGGCTCGAGGGCCGACCGGAGGAAGGGGGCCGGAGCGTCCTCGTCGAGCACAGCGCCGAGGGGAAGACGCGGATCCTCAGCCCTCCGGGGGTGAGCGTCCGGAGCCGCCTCCACGCCTACGGCGGAGGCTCGTACTGCACCGGGAGCCGGGGCGATCTCTTCCTCGTCGAAGACGGCAGTCAGCACCTCCTCCACCTCCCGCGGACGGGCGAGACACGTGTCCATCGCCCGCCCCGTCCGGGGGCCCTCGGGGGGCTTGTCTGGGACGGGTTCCACCGCCGTCTCCTCCTCGTCCTCGAAACCAACGAGGGCGACCGCCTTCTCGCCTTCCACCCCGGGGACGGGCGCTGGGATGTCCTTCACGAGGAGGCGGACTTCCTCATGCAGCCCGCCGCCGACCCCGGAGGCAGGAGGCTCGCCTGGATCGCCTGGGACGCGGATGTCATGCCCTGGGAACGTGCACGCCTCCTCGTCGCAAACCTCGACACCGGGGGCCGCCTCCGCGGCCGACCGGCCGTCTTCGGCGGCGAGATCGCGCATCTTGAGCCTCTCTTCACCCCGGAAGGACGTCTCCTCGTCCTCGCCGACGGGGGCGGACGCTGGCGGATCGAGCGGGTGGAGGACGGGCAGACGCGCCCCTTCGTGGAAACGGAGGGTGAGATCGGGCGGCCCGCTTGGAACGCCGCCGTCCGCCACTACGGGACCGTGGACGAGGGCACGCTCCTCCTCGTGGAGATCCGCGGAGGCGCCTCCCGTCTCCTTCGCCGTGACCGCGACGGCGGCCTCCGGTCCCTGGGGCATCCGTTCACGGAGGTGGCGGACCTCGCCACGGGCCCCGGGCGCGCCCTCGTCCTCGCGGGCGCGCCCGGGGTGCCGCTCTGCGCGGCCCGTCTCGACCCCTCGGGAGAAACTCCGAAGATCCTCGCCTCCTCCCTTCCGGGAGGACTCCCCGAAGGAGCGGAGCTCCCCGAGCCCCGAAGATGGTCGCTTCCGCTCAGAAACGACCTGCCTCTCCACGGCTGGCTCTACGCGCCCCCGGGCGAAACGCCGCGGCCCCCGCCCCTCGTCCTCCGCTGCCACGGCGGACCCACCGCGGCAGCCTCCCCTCTCTTCGAGCCCCGCCTCCTTCTCTGGCACAGCCTCGTGGCCGCGGTCCTCGATCTCAACTACCGGGGCAGCAGCGGCTTCGGCCGGGCGTTCCGCCTGGCGCTTGCCGGGTCGTGGGGACGGAGCGACCCGGCGGATGCGCTCCGGGCGCTCGTCCGCCTCGCACGGGAGGGAGCGGCCGACCCCACCCGGCTGGCTCTTGCGGGCTCGAGTGCCGGGGGCCTCACGGTCCTCCGCGCCCTCGAGCGGCGCGCCGTCTCGGGCGCCGTCCTCTGGTACCCGGTCACCGATCTCGCGGCCCTCGAGGAGGAAGAGGTGCGCTTCGAGAAGCCGTACGGGGCGCATCTCCTCGACCGTAATCCCGAAAACCGGCGACGCCTCGCAAGGCTCCGCACCCCCCGCCCACGGGGGGGGCTTCTCACCACCCCTCTTCTCGTGGTCCAGGGTCGCGACGACCCCGTCGTCCCGGCGCACACGACCGTCGCCTTCGTGGAGGATCTCCACGCACACGGGGGGCACGCCGATCTCCATCTCCTCGCGGGCGAGGGGCACGGCTTTCGCCGGGGGGAGAACCTCGCCCGTCTCTACGCCCTCGAAGCGTCCTTCCTCGCCTCGGTCCTTCACCTCCACGAGCGGACGGCGACCGGCCGGCGGTAACGCGCCCGGCCGCGCAAAAACGCCGTACGGAAAAGGCGTGTGGGCACCCGCCGGGGACGCGCCGTCGTCCGGGCAGTTTGGTCCGCCAGATTGCGCAAACTCGTTTTTTGCAGGCGGCCGGTTTCCTCTCCGGTAGACTCGGCCACTTCGCCCTCAGCCTCCCCGCCGACGGTCCCAACCCGGTCGTTCGCGTCGGGTCTTCGCCCGCGGATCGCGCACCCCCTGCCTGTTTCCGGTCCTCCCTCACGCACCCAGCCCGGCCCGCTCCCCCCCCCGGCGGTCACCCCTCCCCAAGGGGGGTGTTCCCAAGCTTCTCCTCCAGCCACCGGGCCATCGCCCGCGTCTCCTCGCGGTCCACCGTGTGCCCCCCCGCGTGCGTCCACCACCGCACCTCGTGCCCAAACCCGAGAAGCACGTCCCGTGTCTCCTCCCCCAGGCGGAAATCCACCACCGGATCCGCCCGTCCGTGACCCAGAAAAACCGGCACGACCCGCGTCGCCTCCGCCCGCGGGATCTCCATCGGAAGGAACGTCGAGAGCGCCACCACCCCCGCCAACGGCAAGCCGCGCGTGAGAGCGGCGTAGAGCGCCACCGCCCCTCCCTGCGAGAATCCCCCGAGGATCGTCCGCCCCGTCGGGATCCCCCGCGCCTCCTCGACCGCGAGAAGTGCTTCGACCCCGCGCACGCTCTCCTCAAGCCCCGCACGGTCGAAGCGGCCCCCGGGGGCAAGGCGCGCGATGTCGAACCAGGCACGCATGGGTAGCCCCCCGTTGAGCGTGACCGGCCTTACCGGCGCGTGCGGGAAGACGTAACGGACCGCACGCAGCCCCAAGAGGGCCGGGAAATCTGCAAAGTCGCTCCCGTCGGCCCCAAGCCCGTGGAAAAAGATCACCGTGGCCCGCGCCGGCTGGGCGGGCTCAACCACGAGGGGCGGGGGGACGTCGGGCACGGGCTGCTCCAGGAAAGGGGGCGAGCCTCTATGATGAAGGATCCCTTTCGTCCCGTCCGGAGACCGCGCGTGAACCCTCGACGTTTCCTGGGCCGCCGCGTCCTCGTCACCGGTGCCTCGGGAGGCATCGGGCGGGCAACCGCGGAGGCGTTCGCCCGCGCCGGCGCACGCGTGGCCCTCCACTACCACCGCGGTGAGGAAGCCGCGCGCGAAACGCTCCGCCACCTCGGGGGCGAGGGGCACGTCCTCGTGCGTGCGGATCTCGGGAACGACGGCGACTGCCGTCGCCTCGTCGCCGAGACGGAAGCCGCCCTCGGGGGCCTCGACATCCTCGTGAACAACGCCGGGCTCTACCTGAGCCGCCCCTTCGGCGACCACGACGAAGAGAGCTGGCGGGAAGACTTCCGTCGCCAACTCCGCCTAAAAATCGAAGC
>JAKAQQ010000031.1 GCA_021819635.1 Pseudomonadota bacterium | reverse complement strand
TTTCTCGTGATCGATTTCCCTTTTCGTGGGTTGAACGCGATGAGGTTTTCTTTGGTGCCGGACAACCCTTCGTCCTCTGTGTAGAGCGGGTTGATGTAATCGCTCAGCATCAGTGACTCAATACCGTGCCCGCGCAAGAAATCATGCGCGTAGTAACTTTGCGCAAAATGCCTGTAGTGTCGCAACCTGTGCAGCGGGGCTCTTGTGGCGATCAACGTCTTGTATCTGCGGTAAAGGTCCATCCAGTCACTCTCGCCCTTTCTTCCATAATAATAGTCAACCGACAACCACCAGATGGTCACAGACGCACGGTTGATTTTTTGGGTCAGGGACGTGAACACCTCCGGCACGATGACGGTGGCATCCTTCTCGTCCGCGAACGTTCCCTGGGGCACACCGTACGGCACATACGGCTCCGGTGTCTTGTGGGCTTTGGAAAAGGGGTAGTAACACATGGAGGCATCGTGACCGAGATCGCGCAATTCACGACCCAGTTGATGCAACAGTTCCGGCCCCCCCGTGACCACCGGCGGGCACACAATCAAGACACGGCCGGATGTCATGGCAAGCCTTCAGACCCTTAGGGAAGCCAAGATCTTCCTGGCCGCGTGCATGCCCGTCGCTACCACCTGATCCATATTGTAGTATCGGTACTGCGCCAATCGGCCGACAAAGGTGACGTTGGGCAAGGCATCGGCGAGTTGCCTGTACCGCCGGTAGAGGACCTCGTTCTCCGGGCGAGGGACGGGATAATAAGGGTCTCCGGCATCTTGCGGGTACTCGCGGACAATCGATGTCCCGGCGCCGGTCTGTTGCCCGGTGATGTGTTTAAACTCGGTAATTCGCGTGAAGTCGTAATCGTTCGGGTAGTTGACCGTGCCGACCGGCTGGTGCTGTGACACGTCGGGAAGATGCACGTGCTCAAACCGTATCGAACGGTAAGGCAAGGGACCGAAGCGCATCCCAAAATAGACGTCGATGGGCCCCGTGTACACCGTATGAAGGGGGGGCTCCCGGTGGTTTTTTGCATACCCGTCGTCATCCACACCGGTCACGACTCTCACGAAAGGATGGTCGAGTATATTTTCAAACATCCTCGTGTACCCATGTTTGGGCATACACTGATGGGTATCGGTGAAGTAGCGGTCGTCATCATTCGTTCTCGTCGGGATACGGGCGACGACCCCGGCGCTCAGCTGACCGAGCTCGAGCCCCCACTGCTTTCTTGTGTACCCTCGAAAGAACAAATCGCACAAATCCGGGCCCACGCTGCTGAGAACGGCGTCTTCGCTCGTTTTGATGGGATCCACGGGCACGCGCACCTTCTCGAGGTAGGCCGCCGCTCCCGCCTCGTCCAGATTCAGCCCGTAGAGCCTGTTGAGGGTGGTGCGGTTGATCGGGATGGGCAGAAGCTGTCCCTTGACACTGGCAAGAACCCGGTGCTCGTACGGACGCCATTCCGTAAAGCGGGATAGCCACCGGAACACCTTGTCAGAATTTGTGTGAAAAATGTGCGGTCCGTAGGGATGGACGAGCACGCCGTGCTCGTCGTGGGTGTCGTACGCATTGCCGCCCACATGGGGGCGTTTGTCGAGGACCGTGACGCAACATCCGGCTTCCGCCAGCACTCGGGCGGTCACGGATCCCGCAAAGCCTGCTCCGACCACCAGAATACGTGCTTGGCTCATGCCGTCTCTCGCCCCGATCGATAGAGAGGCACGCCGCGCTTGTGCAGCACCCATGCCATGGACACGGTCACAAAGATTTCCGTTCCGAGCATGGACATGGCCGCACCGCGGCCTTCGAAACGCCAGGCGAGAGGAAGAATGAGGACAAGGTTCAGCAGGGCGGACGACACAAGAATGCGACTGAACACTCGGTTCATGCCCAAGGTTAGCATGGTCTGCGTCCCGTAGACGTTGCTGAGCGCAATCATGAAAGGGAGAAAGGCCAGCCATTCCAGGATGGGAACGGAGGACGTGTACTGCGCGCCCAACACCAACCGAACCAACGGCCGGGCCGCCAGCAACAGGAGGAAGGAAAGAAGCAGGCTCGCGGACGCCATGTATTTCAGAACCTTCCGGATCACGTGGAGCGCCCTCTCTTGGGACTTGAAAGCCAGCGCGCTGATATGGGGGTACAGAGTTTGCGTCACGGGCGTCAGCATCCCCTGGACGGCCTGAACGATCTTGTTGGCCGCGCTGAAGTACCCGACCGCGATCGGCCCCGCGACCAACCCCAGCACGAACGTGTTGCTGCTGGTGTAAACATTGATGGCCGCCGTCGAGAGAAACACATGCCACCCGCCTTTCAGTTGATTCACGATCGCGGGCCATCGGGGGAGCCGCCAGGACACGGCACGCGACTGGCTCAGGACAACCCAGGCCGGCAAAGATGCCAGCAGGACCGGGAGCGACAGAATCCCGGCCGCGAGGACGTAATCCCGAGGGTCGCGGACGAACACGAAAATACCGAGCGTGGTCAGAAGCCGCGCGCTCAGGTTCATCCACGCAATGTCCTTCATCCTTTCCAGCCCCTGGAAAAGCCAGGTGGGGAAGAGTGTGGCTCCCGCGACGGCGAGATACACAACAAGGTACAGAGCCCAACGGGCCCGAAAGACGGGAATCGTGAAAACAAGGGCGCCGAGCAGCAAGACCCCGGCCGCCGCAAGAGCGATTTTGACGGCCATGACCGCGCCGACAATCTCGCCCAGCTTTCGCGGATCCTCACGATGCACGGCCACTTCACGGGTCGCGCTCAGATTAAAGCCATAGTCCGTCGCCACCACGAAGTATTGGAGGAAGGCCTGAGCAAAGGCGATCAGCCCAAACTTTTCCGGACCCAACACCCTCACCAAGTAGGGCACCGTCACGAGCGGCAGGAGATAACTTGCGCCCTGCAAAGTAAAGAGCGACGCCATGTTACGCAGAAGCCGGTCACGGGCACTGCGAGGCGTAGCGTCCGGACTCACCCGTGCCCCCCCCCACACCGCTCCCACGCCGTTGCCCGGGCGGCCCTCCGCTCGTGCCCGTCACGGCGCGGGTCCCGGCCCACTCCCCGCCCTGCCTTTCTTCGGACCGCCACCCCGGAAGCAGGATCGGCAGGACAGTGGTCTTTCTTTCCGCCGGGAGATCGTTCGTCCGGCAGCCCGGCGCATGACCGCGACGACTTCCTGCACGGGACATCCTGCCCCCTTCCCCAGGTTGGAAACAGCACGATCACCGCCGGCATGTGCACACCCCATGCGCGCCGCAGAGTCTCCTCCCCTGATGCCGTCCGGATGCAGGCGCCATCCGGGGTAGGATAACCGCTACCAAGGACGGCGATGCTTCGGCCACAAGCGCTTGTTGCGGCCCGCAACACCGGCGAGAGATCACGGTCCTCCCTGGATCGTGGCGCCACGGCTCGCCGGTGGTCTCTGCCACGTCAGCTGGAAAGAAACGCCGATCGGCGATCCCCCGTCACGCAAGGGCTGCCGTCGTCACGCGGCATCGCTTTCCCCCTCCTGTTTGGCGTAGCGGGGTCGAGCGGGCAACCGAGGCGCTTCTCCCCACGTCTCCCGCCTCGGGCGGTTCCCTCCTCCCGACCTTCCTGTCTTCCTGGATGCATCCGGGCCCCGTCCCGCGGCGTGCGTAGCGGATCGACCCGGACTCCCACCGCAGGAACAACATCCGATGAAACTCTCCGACCGGATCCCGTGCCGTACTGCGAGGCGACGACAGAGGCGACGGCCCCGAAGAACCCTCGGACCTCCCCCGGGCCTCTCCGTTGCGGACGTGCACCACGCCCCACAAGGAGTGAGTCAAACGCGTCGACAGCGCCCTCGGCGGGCAAGAACATGGACCCCAAGGAGAGCGCCCCCGACGATCGCTGCGTTCTCGGCAAGTGGGTTCTCGTCCAGGGAGTCGGGGAACCCCCACTCCCAAGCAACCCCCTCCATCAGGAACTTCGGACGGCCGACACCCGGACGTTCCTTGGCCTACTCCCGGCGGGCATCGCGTGCAATCCGTCTCGCCCGCGCCCCTCTTCTGGCCGAGGTCCATCCGACAGTACGCTCACCGCACCCACCGTCGGCGGAGGCGTGACGACCCTCACTCCTCACGGCCGGCTCCCTCGGCCCGCGAGGAGTCTCCCGAGCACCTCGTCAAGGGCGTCCTCCCAAGGGACGGGAGAGAACCCGAGCCTCTCCGCAAGGGCCGAGGAATCGAGCGCGCTCACGGCCGGCCGGCGGGCCGGGCGCGGATACTCGACGGTCGCAACCGCCGTGACCGGCACCGGGGCCGGGAGAAGCCCGCGGGCCACGCCGCGCTCCACGATCGCGCGGGCAAAACCGCACCAGCTCGTCTCCCCCCCGTCCGCCCAGTGCCAGAGACCCCCGAGATCGTCGCGTCCCGCCACCGCCCAGAGGAGGCGGGCGAAGGTGAGAACCGACGTCGGTGTCCCGCGTTGGTCGTCGACCACCCGGAGGGCGTCCCCCGCGGCCGCCCGACGGAGGATCGTGAGGAGGAAATTCGTTCCCCAGGGGGCGTAGAGCCACGACGTCCGCACGACCGCGGCCCGCGCCCCCAGGATCCCGAGCGCGGCCTCCTCCCCCCGCCTCTTGCTCGCTCCGTAGACGTTCAGGGGCGCGGACGGATCCTCGGGTCGGTACGGGCGGCCGAGTTTGCCGTCGAAGACGTAGTCGGTCGAGACGTGGACGAGGCGCCGCCCGCCCTCGGCGCAGAGACGGGCGAGGGTCGCGACGCCGCGGGCGTTCACCGCCTCCGCTCCCTCCGGATCCTCCTCCGCCCGGTCGACCGCCGTCCACGCGGCGGCGTTCAGGACGACCGCGGGATCGTGACGGTCGAGAACACGGGCGAGGCCCCGGGGATCGCAAAGATCGGCCTCCTCGCGCCCGACGCCCGCCGTCCCGGGCGGGGCGGATTCGAGAAGCGCGCACCCGAGCTGCCCGCGGGCGCCCAGGACGAGGGCGCGGGCGTTCACGGGAAGAGGGGGGCGTCGCGGAAGGGGAGCCCCCGGGCGTCCTTCTCGGAGACCACGGGCGGGCCGCTCTCCGCGAGCGGCCAGGCAAGCGCAAGATCGGGATCGTCCCAGCGGATCGTCCGCTCCCCCGCGGGATCCCAGACGTCGGTGCAGGCGTAGAGAAAATCCGCCTCCTCGCTCAGCGTGAGGTACCCGTGGGCGCAGCCCGGCGGGACCCAGAGCGCGGTCCCGCGCTCGTCGTCGAGGACGAGCCCGAAACCGCGGCCGAAGGTGGGCGAGCCCCGGCGGAGATCGACGACCGCGTCCCACACCCGTCCGCGGGCGACGCGGACAAGCTTCCCCTGCGTGTGGGTGATCTGGTAGTGGAGGCCGCGGAGCACCCCCCGCCGCGAGCGGCTGTGGTTCTCCTGGGCGAAGGAGGTGGCGATCCCCGCCCGGGCGTAGCTCTCCGCCCGGAAGGTCTCGAGAAAGAACCCCCGCGCGTCGCGGTGGAGGGTGGGGCGGACGACGACGACCCCCGCGAGGGGCGCGGGGTCGAAGACGGCGCTCACCGGCGGTCCTCGAGGAGATCGAGAAGGTAGCGCCCGTAGCCGTTCTTGGCCAGCGGCACGGCCAAGCGTTCGAGGTCCCCGTCCCCGATCCAGCCCTGCCGCCAGGCAATCTCCTCGGGGCAGGCCACCTTCACGCCCTGGCGGCGCTCGAGGGTGGCGACGAACTCCCCGGCCTCGAGAAGGGCGTCGTGCGTCCCGGCGTCCAGCCAGGTGTGCCCGCGCCCGAAGGGGACGACCTCGAGCCGCCCCGCTTCGAGGTAGAGACGGTTGAGGTCGGTGATCTCGAGTTCCCCCCGGGCGGACGGACGGAGCGTGCGGGCGAGACGCGGGGCCTCGGCGTCGTAAAAATAAAGTCCGGTCACGGCGAGGCGGCTTCGGGGCGCGCGCGGTTTTTCCTCGATCGTGAGCGGGCGGCCCGCGGGGTCGAGCTCGACCACCCCGTAGCGTTCGGGGTCCTGCACCCGGTACGCAAAGGCGGTCGCCCCTTCGGGTCGGGCGGAGGCCCGGGTGAGCGTGGCGGGAAGACCGTGACCCCAGAAGATGTTGTCGCCGAGGATGAGGGCGCTCGCCGTCCCGTCGAGGAAACGCTCGCCGATGGTGAGGGCCTGGGCGAGCCCCTCGGGGGCGGGCTGGACGGCGTAGCGGAGATCAAGCCCCCAGGCCTTCCCGTCGCCCAAGAGCGCGCGGAACCGCTCGACGTCGGCGGGCGTGCTGATCACGAGGATCGTGCGGATCCCGGCGAGCATGAGGGTCGAGAGGGGGTAGTAGACGAGGGGCTTGTCGTAGACCGGGAGGAGCTGCTTCGAGACCGCCTGCGTGAGGGGGTAGAGGCGGGTGCCCGACCCTCCGGCCAGAAGCAGGCCCCGGCGCGCGCCGGAGTTCACCGCGCCACCTCCGGCTCGTAGCGCGCGGCGAGCCAGCGGCGGAAATCCTCGCCCGCCGCCCGCCGCCACCAGTCCTCGTGCGCGAGGTACCAGCGCACCGTCTTCTCGAGGCCGCTCTCGAGGCTCTCCTCCGGTCGCCAGCCGAGCTCGCGGCGAAGACGCGTGCTGTCCAGGGCGTAACGGCGGTCGTGCGCGGGCCGGTCGGTGACGTGGCGGACGAGCGCCCGGGTCGGGCCCTCGGGACGCGGGCGCAGACGGTCGAGGATCGCGCAGAGGCGCTCGAGTACCTCGAGGTTGGTGGGCCCGAGGCCGGCGCTCACGTGGTAGGTGGCGCCGACCGTTCCCGCCTCAAGGACACGAAGGAGCGCCCGGACGTGATCGTCGACGTAGAGCCAGTCGCGCACCTGGCGCCCGTCGCCGTAGACCGGGAGCGGTCGGCCGCGGAGCGCCTGGTGGATCACGAGCGGGAGGAACTTCTCGGGGTACTGGTAGGGCCCGTAGTTGTTGGTGCAGTTCGTGACGAGCACCGGAAGACCGTAGGTCCGCTGCCAGGCACGGGCCAGATGGTCGCTCCCGGCCTTGGTGGCGGCGTACGGACTCGTGGGTTCGTAGGGATCGCCCTCGCGGTTCGGAGGGTCCTCGGGCGCCCGCGACCCGTAGACCTCGTCGGTCGAGACGTGGAGGAGGCGGAAGGCGCGCCCCTCCTCCTCCGGAAGCCCGGTCCAGTAGGCCCGCACGGCCTCGAGAAGACGGAACGTCCCGACGAGATTGCTCGCGACGAAGGCCTCCGGACCGGCGATCGAACGGTCGACGTGGGTCTCGGCGGCGCAGTGGACGACCGCCCGCGGACGGGCCTCGGCGAGCAGGCGATCGAGGGCGTCGCCCGGCGCCGCCAGGTCGAGCGCGACGAGGCGCACGCGCGCGCCCCCGTCCTCGAGATTCGCCTCCTGGGCGGCGTAGCCCAGGCGGTCGACGACGAGAACCTCCTCGCCGCGGGCCACGGCCGCGCGCACGAGGTTCGTCCCGATGAACCCGGCCCCACCGGTGACCAGGATCATGGGGAGAGCCCGTCCTGCGCGTCCCCGCCGGCGAGCCCCCCCCCCCCGCCCACGACGCGCAAAGGAGGCGCGGGGCGCGCGAGCGGCGGGGTGCCCCGCGGTTCGTACTCGGGAACGAGCCGGCGCAGACGCAGGAGAATCTCGCCGTCCTCTCCGTCCAGGACGGCG
>JAKAQQ010000030.1 GCA_021819635.1 Pseudomonadota bacterium | reverse complement strand
GAGATTGGCCCCGAGGGCGAGGGCGCGTGGATGCCCGACCGCGACGGTGGGGACCGACCCGCCCTCGGCCAAGAGCGGGACGGGCACGAAGATCCGCGTCCCCGGCGGCAGACGGTGGATGCCGAGGCGATACTCGTGAACCGTCTCGCGCACGTGAATCCACCAGGGAGGGTCGTCGTGAAGGACGCGCTCCAGGAGTGCGGCGTTTCCTGAATCGCCCCTTCCTTCTCCGTCACAAAGGACGCGGCCCATGGCGACGAGGAGATCCCCGAGCACACGGGCGACAAGCTCGGCGAAAAGCGCGGCGTCCACGAGGGCCTCCGGACCCGCCTCGCTGAGGCCGGCGAGGACACCGCACCCCGTGCCGGCGTCAGGGATCGCGGCAAGGCGACGCCGGTAGTGTTGGGCGGCCGCCTCGCCTCCTCCCGTCGCCGCCTCGAGGATCCGCGTCGCCTCGCCGTCACCGCGCCCTTCGGTCCAAAGGACGGCAACGTGGAGGGCGTGCTCGCGGAGGTCGCGCCCGAGCGGACGCAGAAGCCCGGGCTTGTAGCGGGCCAGAAACCGCGCGTGGAGTTCCTGCCGCGCCTGAATCTGGCGGGGATCGTTCCAGGCATTCTGAGCCGCCTCGGTGAGCCGCGCGGTCCGGGGCCCACCTCCGTGCGCCGCTTCGACCAGAAAGGACGAGGCCCAACGTCGTTCGCGCGTGTCGCGGGAAGGCGGCACGGCGAGGGCCTGCACCCGCGGGCAGGCTGTCTCCGCCGCCAGGACGGGATCGAAGACGAGAAGGCGCACACGACCGCGGCATTCCCAGCGGTACACGGGACCTGCGGCCGCGCGTTCGCGCAGAACGGCGAGGGCGTCCGTGGACACGGAGGGCGGGATCAGTCCGATCCCTTCGAGAAGCCGCAACTCCTCGTCGGATCCCTTCGTCGGGGGGGGCTTCGCCACCCAGCCCCTTAGACGGTGAGGAGGGCGGCGAAGTCCTCCACCGTCATCGTGTCGAGCTCCGCGCCCGACCCGAAGCAGAGCGCCGCCAAGCGCTCGACGCGCTCCACGGGAAGGGCCGTGACCGCGTTGCGGAGGAACTTCTCGATCAGGAGGGGGCGCGCCTCGTCGCGGCGGGAGCGGTGTCCGAGAGGAGCAGCGACGAGCCGTTCGTGGCGCCGGCCATCGCGCATGACGAGATGGACGGCGTTGGGGATGGTGCGCTTGTCGGGGTCGTGATAATCACGGGTGAACGCCGGATTCTCGCGCACGGCCATCCGCTCACGCAACGCGTCGATGCGGGGATCCCGGGCCCGCTCGTCCTCGTAATCCTCGACCGTGAGGGCGCCACGCAGGAGCCCGACGGCCACCATGTACTGAAGGCAGTGGTCGCGGTCGGCGGGATTGCGCAGGGGGCCGGTCTTGTTGATGATGCGCATGCCGGCCTCTTGTGTCTCGATCTCGACGCGCTCGATCTCCTCGGCCCGCCCGCCGATTTCAGCGTGCAGGGCCACCGCCGCCTCGACCGCGGTCTGGGCGTGAAACTCGGCCGGGTAGGAGACCTTGTAGAGGATGTTCTCCATCACGTACGAACCCAAGGGGCGAGGCAGGGTGAGCCGCTCCCCGCGGGAAACGGCGTCCTCAAACCCCCAGGTCGACGTGCTCAACGCCTGCGGGTAACCCATTTCCCCGCGCCGGGCAAGAAGCACGTGCCAGAGCCCGCGCGCGGTCGCGTCGCCTGCCGCCCAGGATTTCCGCGATCCGGTGTTGGGGGCATGACGGTAGGTGCGCAGCGCCGCCCCGTCGACGACCGCGTTCGAGAGCGCGCGGAGCGTTGCCTCCTCGTCCGCGCCAAGCAGCACCGAGGCCGCGGCCGTGGTCGCCAGGCGGACGTAGAAGACGTGATCGAATCCGTAAAGGTTGAGCGCCGTCCCGAGGGCGAGAACGCCCTGGATTTCATAAGCCTTGATGAGGGCGGCGAGGAGCGCCCGCACGGTCGTGACCGTCGCTGGTGTCTCGCGTCCGCGCAGGAGAGCCGCGGCCCAAAGACCGCCCAGGTTGTCGGAGGGGTGCCCCCATTCACGGGCGAGCCAGGTGTCGTTGTAGTCGAGCCAGCGCACCATCGTTCCGAGAGCAAAGGCCGCCTGGACCGGATCAAGCCGGTCGCGGAGCCCCGGGACCGGGAGTCCCTCCGCGGGCACGCCGACGGTGGACAGCGGCGGCAGGACACGCCGGCAGGCGGGAAGGGCCAGCGCCCGCCAGCCGCAACCCAGGGCGTCGGCCAGCGAGATGCGGGCGTTGCGGAACGCTTCCTCCCCTCCCGCCTCCGGCCCGTGGACGTAGCGGGCGATCGCGACGAGCAGCGGATCGTAGGCGGGGTTCGCGCTCATCGGGCTCCTTCCTTGGGGTACGGGCGGGGGTCGGGTCCGACGTAGGCCGCGTCGGGGCGGATGAGGCGGTTGTTCGCCCGCTGTTCGGCCACGTGCGCCGACCAGCCGCTCAAGCGCGCGCACACGAAGATCGGGGTGAAGAGCAGGGTCGGAATGCCGAGGAAGTGGTAGGCCGTTGCGCTGTAGAAATCGAGGTTGGGAAAGAGCCGCTTCTCATCCCACATGACGCTCTCGATCGCCTCCGAAACGGGAAACAGACGACGGTCCCCGGCCTGGGCGGCCAGGCGACGCGACCATTCCTTGATCACGGCGTGCCTCGGGTCGTGATCGCGGTAAACGCGGTGCCCGAAACCCATGATCTTCTCCTTGCGGGCCAGCGCTTCGTGCACGCCGCGTGTGGCCTCCTCCGGGGAGGCGAAGCGCTCGATGAGCTCCATGGCCGCCTCGTTGGCCCCGCCGTGCAGGGGACCGCGCAGCGTGCCCACCGCCGCCGTGATGCACGAATGGTAGTCGGAGAGCGTCCCCGCGCAGACGCGGGCGGCAAAGGTCGAGGCGTTGAATTCGTGCTCGGCATAAAGGATGAGCGAAACGTCGAGGGCACGCTCGTGCTCGGCCGTGGGAGGGCGATCGTGAAGGAGCGTGAGAAAGTGACGGGCAACCCGCCCCGCGCCCGCGTTCGTCTCGAGGCGGCGGCCGTCGCGGTGATGACGGAACCAGTAAAGAAGGATCGCGGGCGCGAGGGCCACCGCCCGCAGGGCCGAGGTGTTCAGGCGCGAGAACTCCCCTTCGGGCTCGAGGCAGCCGAGCATGGAAAGCCCGGTGCGCAAGACATCCATCGGGTGAGTCGAGGCCGGGATTTTCTCGAGCACAAGGGCCAGTGAGGCGGGCAGCGCCGCGGCGGCGGCTAGCCGCCGTTCGTAGTCCTCACGTTCCGTGCGCGTCGGAAGGCGCCCTTCCAGAAGGAGGTAGAGCACCTCCTCGAAGGTGGCGTGGGCCGCAAGGTCCTCGATCGCGTAGCCGCGGTAGGTCAGACCCACGCCCTCCTTGCCAACCGTTGATATGGCTGTCTCGCCGGCCGTGACACCGGCCAATCCGCCGGTCTTGGCTGGGGGTTTCGTCATCGCGTCGTCTCCTCGTGTGGGCCATCGCTCTCGGCCGCCCCGAAGAGGGCGTCGAGTCGGCGTTCGTAGGCGTGATAATCCAGGACCTCGTAAAGTTCCTCGCGTGTCTGCAGCCCCCCGAGGAGCGCCCGCTGGTGCCCGTCACGACGCAGGACCTCGTAGACGTGGCGGGCCGCGGCGCTCATGGCGCGAAAAGCCGTGAGCGGGTAGAGGACGAGGGCGACCCCGAGGCGATCGAGCGTCGCGCGGTCGAGAAGCGGTGTGCGGCCAAACTCGGTCATGTTGGCGAGGACGGGCACCGGCACGGCGGCGGTGAAGCGCGCGAAGGCCGCCTCGTCCGCAAGCGCCTCGGCGAAGATCATGTCGGCGCCGGCCTCGACGTAGAGGCGGGCGCGGTCGATCGCCGCTTCGAGCCCGTCGACCGAGGCCGCGTCGGTACGCGCCATGATCACGAACGTGCGCTCGCCGCGGGCGTCGACGGCGGCCCTGAGGCGGTCGACCATCTCCCGGGCGGGGACCAGTCTCTTGCCCGGGCGGTGCCCGCAACGCTTGGCCGCGACCTGATCTTCGAGGTGAAGACCGGCGGCTCCCGCCCGTTCGAGCGCACGCACGGTGCGGGCGATGTTGAAGGCCGACCCAAAACCGGTGTCGGCATCCACCAGGAGCGGGAGGTCGACGGCGGAAGTGATACGGTCAACCTGCGTCACCACGTCGTGGAGCGTGGTGATGGCGAGGTCCGGAACACCGAGGTCGGCGTTGGCCACCCCGGCCCCCGAGAGGTAGAGGGCGCGGAAGCCCGCCCGCCGGGCCAGAAGGGCGCAATAGGCGTTGACGACGCCCACGACCTGCAGGGGTCGCTCCTCGGCAAGCGCGTCACGGAGCGAAGGAATCCTCGTCATGGGGGACGATCACACGGGGGCGGAGAACGCTTCCGATTCTAGCACGCGGGCTCCGCGACTCCGGCGCCAAGACGGACGACGATGCGCCCGCGGTGGCGTCGCTCGAGCACGTCGTCAACGGCCCGCGGCAGATCGTCGAAGCCGACGGTGCGGGCCGCGATCAGGTCGAGATGCGGGGGGCGCCAGGGACCCGCAAGACGGTCCCAAAGCCACGCCCGACGCTCGGGATCGATCTCGGTTGAATTTACGCCGAGGAGATCGACCTGGCGAAGGATGAAGGGAAAGACGCTCAGCGTGACCGTGCTGCCCGCCGCCATGCCGATCGCGGCGACCTTGCCACCGCGGCGAACCCGCTCGAGGAGCCAAGCGAGCGTGGGTCCACCCACGTTGTCGACCGCCCCCGCCCAGCGGGCCGAGGCGAGTCCGGCCGGTCCTTCCAACCTCTCGGGAGGGGGCAGCACCTCGACAGCGCCAAGCGTCGTGAGGTACTCACGCAGCACCGTCCGACCGCTCAGGGCGACCACCCGGTACCCCACCCGACTGAAGAGATCAACGGCGAAGCTGCCGACGCCGCCGCTTGCCCCGGTGATGAGGACCTCCCCTTCCCCGGGCCGAAGGCCGGCTTCCTCGAGACGCGCGAGCGCCAAGGCGGCGGTGAGGCCGGCGCTGCCGAGCGCCGCGGCCGTGCGCGGCGTGAGGCCTTCGGGAAGACGGGTCCAGAGATCGGCGGGCGCACAAACGTAATCGGCGTAGCCTCCGTCCCGCTCCTCCCCGAGACCGCACCCGGCGGCCACCACGGCGGCCCCGGGCAACCAACCGGGGGCGCGGCTTGTCACGACGACGCCCGCGGCGTCGATCCCGCCGACGAGGGGACTCCGGCGCAGGATCCGTCCGCGTCCGCTGACCGCAAGCGCGTCCTTGTAGTTCACGGCCGAGTACAGGACACGGACGAGAAGCTCTCCCTCCGCGGGGGACGGGGGCGGCTGGACGACAACCCGCGCCCGTGTCTCTCCTGCGTCGAGACTCAGGAGAAGGGCGCGCCCGGGGGGAAGGGAACCGTTCACGCGGGGGCGCGGCGGGCCAGCCAGTGCTCAAGCCCGAGAGCGTTGAGCTCGAGATCGGCGGCGAGGAGGGCGTCGATCGTCTCCTCGGCAAGCGCGCAGCGGTGCGCCCGCAAACGCGTCCGCGTGTGCGCCGCAAGCGCCGTCCGAAGGCGCGCCACCCGCGCGGGACCCGCCTCTTCCGAAGCGTTCTCGTGGGCAAGGGTGACGTACGCTTCAAGATCGGCAGCCAGCGCGCCGGCGACGCGTTCGGGTTCGTCGATGCGGCTGTAGTGAGCGACGTAGAGCGCCCGGGGGGCAAGCGCCAAAAGACGCTCGAGACTTGCGCGCGCCTCCTCGGGGTCGAATTGGGTCGGCGTCGTCGACGGAAACGCGAACGAGCCGCGCTCGGTCACGAACGCGCGGTAGGCAATGCCGAAGTTGTCGCCCGCGAACAGGGTGCCGGCTTCCTCATCGTGGAGGCAGTAGTGGTGGCGCGCGTGCCCCAGCGTATGCAGGACGCGCAGCGTCGTCGTCCCGAAGGGGAGGCGTTCGTCGTCGGCAACGCTCACGAGCCGCTCCTCGGGCACCGGGACGAGGGGACCAAAGTAGCGCTCGTAAAGGGCGTCCCCGTAGACCTCGCGCGTGGCCTGCTCGAGCCGCGCCGGATGCGCCAGATGCCGCGCCCCCGCCGGATGGACGTAGACCCGTGCCCGGGGAAGCTCGGGGAGGATCCTTCCGACGCCTCCGGCGTGATCAAGGTGGACGTGGGTGACGAAGAGGTGGGTCACCGCCGCGGGATCCAGACCGAGGCGACGCAGCCCGGCGAGGACATGGGGCACCGAGGGGTTGGGGCCGACGTCGACGAGCGCGAGATCCCGGCCTGAACTCAAGACGTGGCAAGCAAGAACACCAGAGCGGACGTGGTGCGCGTCCAGGATGCCGACGCCGAAGGCGTCGACGAGGGGCGTGGGTTCCTCTTCTCCGGGAAGGAGGAGGGGAACGTCGGGATCGACCGGGGACGCGTTCACGGCCGCTCGGAGAGACGGGCGGCGCGCGTCTCCCGCCGGCGGCTTGCCGCGACAAGGAGCGTGATCACCGCCGGAGTGATGCCCGGAAGGCGTGAGGCCTCGGCAACCGTTCGCGGGCGGCGCTCGAGGAGTCGTGTCCGCGCTTCGTGGGTCAGCCCGGGGAGGCGGGCGTAGTCGAGATCCTCGGGGAGGGGTTCGGCGGCGTACTCGCGGCAGCGTTCGATCTCCGCCCGCTGACGTTCGAGGTAGCCCCGGTACCGCAGGCGGATCCCGACGCCGCGCGCCTCCTCGGGGTCGAGAGCGGGAAGATCGGGAAGACGGGCGCGGAGATGTTCGTAGTCGGTCCCCGGACGGGCGAGAACCTCGGCGGCGGTGCGTGGCTCGTCCGGGCCCAGCCGCGCGCGCGGGAGCGCCTCGAGGGCGCGGCCGATCCGCTCCTGCTTGAGGGAGAATGCGGCCCAGCGCTCGTCGTCAACGAGTCCCAGCTCCCGCCCACGGGGCGTGAGCCGCTCGTCGGCGTTGTCCTCGCGAAGCCACAAACGGTACTCGGCGCGACTCGTGAACATCCGGTAGGGCTCGGGAGCCCCCTGCGTAAGAAGATCGTCGACGAGCACCCCGAGATACGCCCGCTCGCGCTCGGGCCACCAGGGGGCGAGGCCCCGGGCAAGGCGGGCGGCGTTCAGGCCGGCAAGGAGACCTTGGGCGGCGGCCTCCTCGTAGCCGGTCGTGCCGTTGATCTGGCCGGCCAGGAACAACCCCCCGAGGGCCCGGCTCTCGAGCCAAGGGTGGAGATCGCGGGGATCGAGGTAGTCGTACTCGACGGCGTACCCGGGCCGGGTCACCACGACCGCCTCAAGGCCGGGAATTGTGCGCAGAAACGCGACCTGCACCTCGTAGGGAAGGCTGGTCGAGACCCCGTTCGGGTAGATCTCGGTGGTCTCAAGCCCCTCGGGCTCGAGAAACACCTGGTGGCCCGCCTTGTCGGGGAAACGCACAACCTTGTCCTCGACCGAGGGGCAGTAGCGCGGGCCCACCCCGGCGATCCGCCCGGCGTAGACCGGGGAGCGATCCAGAGCCGCGCGGATGATCTCGTGCGTCTCGGGCCGGGTGTGCGTGAGATGGCACGAGACCTGCCGCGGGCGCTCGCGGGGCGGCCCGTCGAACGAGAACCACGGAGGTGGATCGTCGCCGGGCTGGGGCTCGAGACGGGCGAAGTCGATGC
>JAKAQQ010000029.1 GCA_021819635.1 Pseudomonadota bacterium | reverse complement strand
GACGAAAGCTCCTCCGTCCCCGGTGCGGCGGGCGCACCGCGCCGTCCTTGACATGCTCGACGATGTCCTTGTGGACGTGGCGACCTGCCGTCAGTCCGTGGCCCGTTCGTTGCTCGCCCACAAGCGCAGGATCGGCGAGCCCCTGCGCGATCCGGCCCGCGAAGAGGAGGTCCGGTTGCGCGCCCGTGCCCGCGCCCACCGGCGCGGGCTTGATCCGGACGTCGGAGAACGCTTGATCACGACTCTCGTCGAAGACGCGACCCGCACGGTGCCGCACGACGCCGGGGCGACGGCCGCGGCGGGCCTCGTCCGGTTCTTGGTCCCGCCCCCCTTGGTGCGGAGGCGGTGGTTCGAAGCCTTTGCCGGGGGCCCGCTGGCGACGGCCGCGGGGGGGGTCGGGGGAAGACTGCTTGCCCACGCGCTGGCTCCGGCTGCCCGCGAGGGGTGCTTCGAAGGCTTTGAAGGCTGCGGCCTCGCCGTTGAGGTGCGGGATCTCGGCGTGCGTTTCGTGGTTGTTCTGGGGCCGCGGCACCCGAGCGTCGCCGCCCGGGAGCGCCCGGCGGACGTTGTGGTCGCCGGGTCTCTTCTCGCGTTTCTCAAGCTGGTGGCGGGCGAGAGCGATCCGGACGCGCTCTTTTTCCGGCGTGAACTCACGCTGAGCGGAGATACGGCGTGCGGCCTGGCCGTGCGCAACGCCCTCGACCGGCTCGAGTGGCCCGTGCCGGCCGGCGCCCTGCGGACTTTTCTCCGTCTCGCTCAGGCACCGCCGTCCCCACGGCCCTCCTTCTCGGAGCGGGACGCCGCGACTTGGGGGGACGACGCCGGGGCGTCGCGGGTCCCGCCGGCACCGGCGACGGGGGCTTTGCCCGCGTCCGCCGAAGGCCAGTAGCGACTCGCCGCCCCGACGCGCGGAACCGAGGCCCCCGCGATCGCCAGGCGGAAACGGGACACGATGTCCGCCGTGCCTTCCGGTTGGGGCACGAGACGCAGGAGCGACACCCCCAGCTGTTTCAGGAGCGGGATTTCCGGCGCAAGATCGTAGAGTGTCTCGCTTTGCACCTCGACGCCGTTCAGACGCAGGAAAGGGACCCCGTCGCGGGTGCGCACGGGGAGACCTTCGGGCCAATCACGGCAGACGAAACGACAGTCGTCCTTGGGCGCTCCGGCCGCCCGGGCGCTGAAGCAACGCGGTGAGTAGGCCAGAGCGGAGCGCCCCCAGGCCACCACTTCGACCTCCGGGGGCGACGTCCCCTCGCTGTACCGCCGGAAGTCGGCGAGATCCTTCCGTCCCTGTTCGGGATTGAGCACCCAGCGTGTCATGCCGGCCCGCTGAAAGAGGGCGACGTCTCGGTGGTTGTAAAGATTGAGGCCCGGCCCGCCGACAAAGGACAGGCTCCGTTTTCGGAGCAGGGCAACCGACGTGAGATCGTTGGCTTCGACGGAGAAACGACCGTTGCCGACGACGCGTCGCAGGTGCTGGATGTCGGCGTCGGGATCGGGCAGCACGGGCGTCGTGAGAACCACTTCCCGTCCGCTTGCGGCCCACGCCTCGGCGATGGCCCACCAATCCTCCCGGCGGAGTTCGCGACGCTTCCCGCAGACGTACTCGCCGAGGACGACTCCATCAAGCGGCCAGTGGATGGCCTCCTCGTAGAACCGGAGGAGATCGGCACGCGACCAGGCGTAGGGGACGGGGGCGAGGGAAAGACGCACGGGGTCAGCGCCAGAGGCGGTCGTACGGACCCAGAGTCGTTCGCCCGCCTTCGGAGAGGCGGGCCAGCGTTTCCGTCCAGGAGCGACGGATCTGGAAAGCGTCGGGGTTGGCGGCCACGGCGTCGAGCGCCTCCCTCCAGACCTGCGTCACCTGGGCAACGTAGGCGGGACCCCGTTGACGGCCTTCGATCTTGAACGCCGCGATGCCGCCGGCCACCAACCGGGGCAAGAGCGGCAGGACGTCGAGACTCGTCGGCTCTTCGAGGGCGTGGAACACATGTCCCTGGACCTCGTAGCGGCCCTTGCACACCGTGGGGTAGGCCGTGGTCTCCCCCGGGGCGTAGCGGTCGATGAGGACCCCGTCCAGCCGAGCCTCACGCCCCTCGGGGCCCTCTTCCCAGCGCACGGCGTGGGCCGGCGAGCAGACCCCGCAGGTGTTGGGCGAGGCGCCGGTGACGTAGGACGAGAGTTGGCAGCGCCCTTCGACCATGATGCACAGGCTTCCGAACGCGAAGACCTCGAGCGCGACGGCGCTCCGGGCGGCGAGCCGTTCGACCTGGTGGACGGTGAGGACGCGGGGCAGGACGGCGCGGGTCACGCCCCATTCGCGGGCGTAGAAATCGAGCGCCTCGACGCTGGGCGCCGAGGCTTGAACCGAGAGGTGACGGGGGAGATCGGGATGGTGCCGTGCGGCGTAGTCCAGAACCGCGGGGTCGGCCACGATCAGTGCGTCGGCGCCGAGGTCCGCCGCCTTGTCGACGGCCCGCTCCCAGCGTTCGAGATCCGACGATCCCGGGTACGTGTTGAGCACGGCATAAATCCGGCGACCGCGCTCGTGGACGTAGGCCATGCCGCGCGCGAGGTCTTCGTCGCTGAAGTTGAGGCCGGGGAACGCTCGGGCGTTGGTGCGGTCGCGGAAGCCGACGTAGACCGCGTCGGCGCCGTGATCGACCGCAGCCCGGAGCGCCGGGAGACTCCCGGCCGGGCAGACCAGCTCGGGGCGACGGTTCATCCTGCCCCCTCGTCGCCCACGGCGGCGGCCGTGGAGCCGAAGCAGCGGGACCAGACCTCGTCGATCCGGCGCTCGGTCGCCGGGTCGGGGCGGATCGGCCGTCCCCAGGTGCGCCCGGTCTCGGCCGGTCCCTTGTGGGTGGCGTCGATGCCCAGTTTGCCGCCGAGCCCGGGTGTGGGGCTCGCGAAGTCAAGCACGTCGACCGGGGTGTCCTTGAGGATCAGGCAGTCCCGCTCCGGGTCGGCGCGGGTGGACACGGCCCAGAGCACGTCATCCCAGCGCCGGACGTCGATGTCGTCGTCGGTCACGATCACGATCTTCGTGTAGGTGAACTGGCGCAGATAGGACCAGACCGCCATCATGATCCGTCGGGCGTGCCCGGGGTAGCGCTTGCGGATGGACACGACCGCCACACGGTAGGAGCACGCGGCCGGGGGCAGGTAGAAATCGCGGATCTCGGGCAGGCTTTTCTGCAGGATGGGCACGAAGAGATCGTTCAGAACGGAGGCGAGGACGGAGGGCTCGTCGTGGGGTGGACGGCCCATCCAGCTGCCCTGGTAGATCGCCCCGCGTCGGTGCCAGAGTCGTTCGACGGTGAGCACGGGGTAACGGCCGACGGCGTTGTAGTACCCGGTGTGGTCGCCGAACGGCCCCTCGTCGGCCGCCTCCCCGGGCTGGACGTGCCCTTCAAAGGCGATCTCCGCCCCGGCCGGAAGATCCAGGCCGGTGTGGGGGCTGCGCCAGAGCCGCCCGCGCGCCCCGCGGAGGAGGCCGGCGAACTCGTACTCGGAGAGGGTGTCGGGCACGGGGGCAACGGCGGCGAGTGTGGTGGCCGGGTCGGCGCCCAGGGCGACGGCGACCGGGAAGGGTTCCGTGGGACGCTCCTCGCGCCACGCCGCGTAGTGGAGCGCCCCGCCCCGGTGCGCGAGCCAGCGAAGAATGACACGGCGCGGCCCGAGCACCTGCATGCGGTAGACGGCGACGTTCGGCCGGCCTCCGCGCGGGCCCTGCGTGATCACGAGACCGAGGGTGATCAGGGGACCGGCGTCGTCGGGGTGGCAGGTCTGCACGGGCCAGCGCCCGAGATCCACCGCTTCGCCCTCCTGAGAACATTCGAGGAAGGGGGCGTCCTCGACCCGGCGGGGCGGGACAAGACCAAGCTGCCCGTAGACGGGCAGGGAGGCGAGCGCCTCGCGCACGGTGCCCGGCCACTGCGGCTCCTTGAGACCGGCGAGGCGTTCGCCGAGCTCGCGGACCGTTGCGACCGACCGCTGGGTCAGCGCGCGGCGGACGCGGGCCTCGCTTCCGAAAAGGTTCCCGAGAAAGGGGAACGACGATCCGTGCGGACGCTCGATGAGGAGCGCGGGACCGCCCTGACGCTGGGCCCGCTGGCAGAGGGCGGTGATTTCGAGGCGCGGGTCGAGGGGTTCGGCGATTCGCTTCAGCTGCCCCTCGTGTTCGAGTTCGGCGAGGAAGCTGCGCAGATCATGGTGGCGCACGTGGCCCGACTCCCGCGACCGGACAGGAGCGCCAGTGTAGGGGCTCGGCGGCTTGAGTCCGTCCAGATCTGGGTTCGTTCCGCGGGCCGGATCGGGGCGGCTCCCCGCCGCGGGGGGGGGCGGGACGGTGCCCGGGGGGGGCGGAGCGCCGCGCGAGGCGGCGGCCTCCGTCCCTCTTCTTCGGGATCTAGTGCACGCGGCGGACGAAGGTCTGGGCTCCGTGGGGCGGAACGCGCAGGACGTACCCCATGAGGAGCTTCTTGATCACGACACGAGGGTCGTGGATCGGTGGGGTGGTCCAGGACCCATACCCTTCCTGGACCCAGACCTCTCCGTTCCGGAGCCGGAACCGGGTGTGCCCGCTCCAGCCGGTAAAGACCCCGACGAGATGGCTCACGATGCGCGAGGGCATGGCTCCGAAAACGTGGTGGGGCAATCCGAAATGCGCGGCCGTGTGTGCCTTGCGGGCCGCGACAACCAGGGTCTTCAGATGCCGCCCGATCCAGAGCTCCAGGGACCGCCGCTCGCCGGGGGTGAGGCGGGCAAGGCCCGCGGCTCCGTAGGCGTGTTCGGACATGAGCCGTGAGAGGCGGATGCCGGGCGCCGTGGAGGGGGGGGGCGTGGCGCCCGCCGGGGCGAGGAGGGCGAGGGCGACGAGCGGGAGCGCCAAGCGGAACGTGCGGTTCATGGTGGGCTCAGTGCTTGTTGAGAGAGTGGCGCGCCCGGACGAGATCGGCGCGAACACGACCGGCCAGCGCGTGGACTTGGGGGAAGCTCCGGCTGGCCTCGGCGCGAAGGGCCAGGGTCAAGGCGTGGGCGAGGAGAACGCGAACCGGGCCCGCCGGGGCGTCGTTGAGGGCGCCGTGGCCGAGACCGCGGCAGGGTTCGAGGACGTGGGGATCGAAGTGGGGATTGGACGGCGCGACGAGGCAGTTGATGACGTGGTGGAGGTGAAGGTGCGCACCCGCCACGTTCTCCATGGCCTCGGCGAGGGCGGCGTGGAATATGGCGGTACTGATCTCGGAGCGAAGCCGGGCCGCGGCGAGGTTGAAGGGGGCGGAGGGGATCGCGGGGTGAGGCCGGGACGAGGTGGCACGGGCGGCGGGCAGTACGGCCAGCAGGCCGATCACGGCCAGGACGGGCAGGAGGCGAAAGCGGACGGGTGTCATGTCGGAGTTACCTGGGGGTGGGAGAAAGGGAGCGGAACGGAACGGCGAGCAGCACGATGCGGGGGCGCGTGGCCGGGGGGAGGCGGGCGGTGAGGCGGAGGAGGGCGTGCCGCAGGCGTCGGCAGGCGGGATCCCACCCGGCGTAGGTCTCGACCAGGGTGGCGCGTCCCGGAGAGGGAACGAAGGAGGCGGAGGCAAGCGCACGGCTGGCGTGCCAAAGGCTTGCCAGCGTCGGCCAGCGGGACGTCCGCGGCCGGGCGGGCAAGCGAGCGTGGAGGGCCGCAAGGAGCGTCGGGATCGTGTCACGGTCGTCCCCGCGGATTCTCAGGCGCAGCCGCCCGGACGGCCCGTAAAGGTAAACGGTGGGAAACGCGACCCCCGAGCGCAGGAGGCGAAGGCCGGCGGCGGGATCAAGCCGGCGATGAAGCAAGGCCACCGGGGGATGCGGGGGCACCGGCCCGCTCAACACCCCGGGCCTCCGCGCCGGAGGCCCGGGCACGCGTCGGAGCCGCGTGGGGTCCGGATCCCCGCGGCCGCGCCCGGTCGCGACCGAGGATCAGTCCCCCGGGATCTGGCCGAGAGGGCCTTTCTGGCTGGCGAAGTAGTTTGCAATCTCGACGATCTCGCGGTGCGTCAGCGGGGCGGCCATGCCGTTCATGATCGCGTTTTTGCGAAGCCCGTGTTTGTACTCCTCGAGCGCCCTCTTGATGTAGGAGGGGTACTGTCCGGCGAGGTCGGGGAACTCGGGAGCGACGGCGATGCCGTGAAGCCCGTGGCAGGCGGCGCACGTGCTCACAAGCGCCGCGCCGTGCTTGGCCGCGCGACGGTTGTAGGTTGGGGTGCGGGTTTTCACGTGCCCGCGCAGGCTCGCAAAGTAGAGGGCGATTTCCTTGAGCTCGTGCGTGGTCATCGACCGCGTTTCGGCCACCATGGTCGGGAAGCGGCGCAACCCGTCGCGGTAGTCCTCGAGGGCGGCGAGGAGATAGGCCCGGTTCTGGCCCGCGACCTTGGGGACGTTGTAGTTCGGGTAGGGGATGTTGTAGCCCCGGATCCCGTGGCATCCGATGCAGGCAAAAGTGAGGATTTTGCCGCGTTCGATCATTGCCTGGCGCGTGCTGTGTACCGCGGCCAGGGCGGAGGTCGAAAGGAGAGCGAGGCAGAGGGTGGCGAGGGGAAGGACCGGTCGGAGGCGCAGCATGGTCACGTCTTCATCGTGGGTCGCGGGGAGATCTCATTGTAGCCCAACGAGGGGGCTGCCCCGGGCCGGGAGAGGGGCTCAGCCGGTGCGTGCGCGGGGGGGCGCGGAGTCCGGGATCCCTTGAGGGGGCTCGGTGCGGGCGGCGCGTTCGAGCGCGCGGGCCAAGGCGTCGACCGCACGGAGAAGGTCCTCCTCGCCGACGACGAGGGGAGGCGCGAGACGGATCACGTTCTCGTGGGTGTCCTTGGCGAGGATCCCCTCCTCGAGGAGGAGCGTGCAGACCCGCCGGGCCTTCACCGGGCCCGGGACGAGTTCGACCCCGACGAAGAGGCCGCGGCCCCGGATCTCGCGTACGAGCGGGGAGCGCAGGGTACGGAGACGGGTGAGGAAGGCCTCCCCGAGACGCGCGGCCCGCGCGCAGAGGTCTTCTTCAACGAGGACGTCGAGGGCGGCCAGGCCGACGGCGGCCGCAAGGGGATTGCCTCCAAAGGTGCTCCCGTGGTCGCCCGGGGTGAAGACGTCCATGAGCTCGCGGCGGGCGAGGAACAAGGAGACGGGGAGGAGCCCCCCGCCGAGGGCCTTGCCGAGCATGAGCCCGTCGGGTCGGATCTCCTCGTGGTCGACGGCGAGGAGGCGACCCGTGCGTCCGAGTCCGGTCTGGATCTCGTCGGCGAGCAAGAGGACGCGGTGACGGCGGCAGATCTCGGCACACTCCCGCAGATATCCCTCCGGCGGCACGATGATGCCGCCCTCGCCCTGGATCGGCTCGACGAGGAAGGCGGCGGTGGCGGGGGTGAGGGCCTGTTCGAGCGCCCGGGCGTCGCCGTAAGGGATCGTCCGCATGCCCGCGGGGAAGGGGCCAAAGCCACGGCGGTAGTCTTCCTCGCTCGAGAGCCCGAGGACGGCGATGGTGCGGCCGTGAAAATTGCCGCGGCAGGCAAGGATTTCGGCCCGGTCCGCGGGGACGCCCTTGTGACGGTACGCCCACTTGCGCGCGGCCTTGAGGGCGGTCTCGACGGCCTCGACCCCGGTGTTCATGGGCAGGGCCTTGTCCATGCCCGTGAGTGTGCAGGCCCGGGCAAGGAACGGTCCGAGACGGTC
>JAKAQQ010000028.1 GCA_021819635.1 Pseudomonadota bacterium | reverse complement strand
AAGTCCAATATCTGCTGTAAATTCGATCCGGCTGTGACGCCTCTTTCTTACCTCAACGACACCATGTTAACCGGGGGAGCCGCGGGGTGTTGGGCCGCGAGCCACTCGTGGAACTCATCCCCTATCGAGAGCGCGTCCGCGGGCCCATCCTTCGCGGGGTTCGGCCCATCAGGGCCCCCACGGGGCACGGCACGGACTCGGTGTTCGAGAAGATACGAATCCTCCGCTCCCGCGGGCGAATCTCCTCATTCCGGACCCTCTACGTGCCGGTGGTCCCTTTCACGGCTGCCCGAGGACGCTCAAGGCGACCTCGAAACCGTCCTCGAGCAGGCCATGGCCTTCCCGAGCGCTCTTTTCAAAACACGTCGTGGAGGCAACGGGGTGCCGCGTGATCCTCCGCGAGATCGCGGGCCTGAAGACGCGTTTGGCGCCCGATCCGCGGACCTCGGCTTGCGCCGCGTGCCGCTTTGCGTTATCGTGCCCGTGGAGTACCGAGTGGACCAGGCAATCGCTCCCACCACGGTGGGGGAGGAAAGTCCGGGCTCCACGGACCAGAGTGCCAGGTAACGCCTGGGAGACGCGAGTCTACGGAAAGTGCCACAGAAAATATACCGCCGTCGTTCCTCGGGTCTTTGCGCCCCCGGGCGGCGGTAAGGGTGAAAAGGTGCGGTAAGAGCGCACCGCGCGGCTGGCAACAGTCGTGGCAGGGCAAACCCCACTCGGAGCAAGACCAAATAGGGGGGCGGACCACCACGGTGGTCACATGCGGTCCGCATGGCCCCCGGGTAGGTCGCTTGAGCGCCACGGTGACGCGGCGCCCAGAGGCATGATTGCCCTCGACAGAACCCGGCTTATCGATCCACTCGGCTACTCCCTCCTCCCTCGCTTGCCGACGCTGCCGGGGGATTTGCGCAAACGGAGGCCGATGGGGGTCTTTGCGTCGGAGATCTGGAGGACGCCTTGCCGTTTCGTAGGAGAGCGGGCGGGCGCTTTGAAGGCCCGGTCTTCGGGCGCGTTAAAAATAAAAAAAATCTCATGAAAATAATAAGTTATACATCTAACCGATGTCGTTTCTAGATTCTTTCTCCGTCGCCATTGGCCTCGTTTTGAGCCCGGATGGCAAGGGTGTGGTAGCTCGGGGGTTGACGGGTGGGAAAAAGTGGTAAAAACTGGGGCACGGTGGCTTGAGCGTGATCGCGTGTTTCGGGGTGTCAACGAGATAGCTCTCGACGGTAAGGGGCGGCTGGCCATGCCGACCCGTTACCGTGAAGAAATTCTTGCGCTTTGCTCCGGATCCCTGGTCTTCACCATCGACCGGGAGAGCTGCCTCCTTCTTTACCCCCTGCCGGTCTGGGAACGGCTCGAGGCCGAGCTCGTTCGCCTGCCCAACCTCGACCCGCACGCCCGCCGCCTTCAGCGCCTTCTTCTCGGCCACGCGACCGAGGTGGCGATGGACGGCCACGGCCGGCTTCTCGTTCCGGGTCCCCTGCGTGGTTTCGCGCGGCTCGATCACGACGCCGTCCTCGTGGGGCAGGGCGAGAAATTCGAACTCTGGGACGCCGCGCTCTGGCGGGGCAACCGCGAACAGTGGATTGCCGAGCAGGCACGTTTCGAGGGCGGCGCGGCCGGCCCCCTCGGCAACCTGAGGATCTGACCATGGACGCCTCCTTGGCGACGCACGAGCCGGTCATGCTCGAGACGGTGTTGCGTTTCTGGGACCGTGACGGCGACGGCATCTACGTCGACGCCACCTACGGCCGGGGTGGCCACAGCGCCGCCCTTCTTGCCCGTCTCGGTCCGACGGGGCGTCTTTATCTCCTCGACCGCGATCCCGAGGCCGTCGCCCACGCCCGCGCGCGTTTTGCCGGCGACGATCGCGTCGCGGTCGCGGCGGGCGCCTTCTCGCGTCTCGGCGAGTTCGCCGCCGCTTGGTCCGTGGTGGGCCGGGTGAGCGGCATTCTCCTCGATCTCGGGGTCTCGAGCCCGCAGCTCGAAAGTCCGGAGCGGGGGTTTTCTTTCCTGCGCGACGGGCCGCTCGATATGCGGATGGATCCGGCGACGGGGCCGAGCCTCGCCGATTGGCTGGCCGGCGTCGACGAGCGGCGCCTGGCCGAGGTTCTCGAGCGCTACGGCGAGGAACGCCACGCGCGCCGTATCGCGCGGGCGGTGCTGGGCGCGCGCCGCCGCGGCCGGTTGCGCACGACGGGGGAGTTGGCCGCGACCGTGGCCGCTGCCGTTCCCCGCCACGGGTCACGGCTCCACCCGGCCACCCGCACGTTTCAGGCGCTGCGCATCGTCGTCAACGGCGAACTCGACGAGCTCGAAGCCGTCCTGCCGCAGGCGGCGCGGATCCTGGCGGTTTCCGGGCGGCTTCTCGTCTTGAGCTTCCATTCCCTCGAGGATCGGATCGTCAAACATTTCTTCCGTTCTCCGCGGCGCGGGGAGCCGACGCGCGAGGGGCTCCTTCCCCTCGCCTCGCTTGCCCCCGAGCCCGTCGAGCGGCGGCGCAACCCGCGCGCGCGCAGCGCCCGGCTGCGCGTGGCCGAGAAGCGGCGGGAGGCGTGCACGTGCTCCGCCGCCTGATCCTCCTCGGCCTCGTCGTCCTGGTGTTCGGGAGCAGCCTCGGGGCCATCTGGACCAGTTACCGCCACCGCACGCTCTTCGCGCGCTCGATGCGGTTGGAAAACCGCATCGAGGTTCTGAACGCGCGTTGGTCGCAGCTCCTGCTTGAGCAGGGCACGCTCGAGAGCCACGCGCGCCTCGCGCGCCTTGCCCGGAGCCGACTCGGGATGGGCCTGCCGCGCCGCATCCACATCCTCGTGGTGCGCCGGCGATGAGCAACACCGTTGCCCGCGGCCGCCTGCTTGTCCTCGCCGGTCTGCTCGCCTTGCCCGTGCTGGGGCTTGCGGCCCGCGTGGTCGATCTCGAGACCGTGGGCCGTCCGTGGCTGCTGGCGCAGGCCCGGTTGCGCGAGGTGCGCGATCTGGCCCTGCCGGCCCACCGCGGCATGATCGTGGACCGGTTCGGAACACCGCTCGCGGTCAGCGCTCTCGTCGAGGATCTCTGCGGCGACCCCCGCGTGCTCGTTCGCCGCCCGGGCGAATGGCCCGAGCTCGCCCGCCTGGCGGGCTGGCCGCTTCCGGCCTTGGCGCGGGCCATCCGCGCGCAGCGCGGCTACGCCTTCATGTACCTTCGGCGCGGGATGGACCCGTTTCACGCCCGGGAGATCCTCGCGCGCAATCTTCCCGGCGTGTTTCTCGTCCCGCAGTTTCGCCGTTACTACCCGGAGGGGGCGACCGCCGCCCAGGTGGTCGGTTACACGACGGTCGGCGATCGGGGCGAAGGGGGGCTCGAGCTCGCCTACAACCGTCTCCTCGCCGGCCGGCCGGGGCGTCTCGAGGTCGTCGTGAACGGCCTCGGGCAGTCGGCGAGCGCGGTCCGGCTCGTGCGCAAGCCGCGCCCCGGGCACACCCTCGTCACCAGTCTCGACATGCGTCTTCAGTACGTCGCCTACACGGCGTTGCGGCAGGAAATCCGTCTCCAGCACGCGCGGGCCGGTTCGGTCGTCGTCGTCGATCCCCGCACCGGCGAGATTCTGGCGATGAGCACCGTGCCTTCGTTTAACCCCAACACGCGCGCCGACTACGCCCCCGCCCGCATGCGGGCGCGGGCGGCCACCGACATGTTCGAGCCCGGCTCGGTGTTCAAGCCCTTCACGATCGCCGCCGCCCTCGCGAGCGGTCGCTACACTCCCCGGAGCACGGTCAACACCGGTCGGGGGCTTCTCTCGGTGGGCGGGTTCACCGTCCGCGACGACGCCGCTTGGGGGCGGATCGATCTCACGACGCTCCTCGAGAAATCCAGCAACGTGGGGGCCTCCCTGGTCGCGCTCTCCCTGCCGCGGCGCTATCTCTGGCGGGCCTACAACGCGTTCGGCTTCGGGCGCCTGACCGGGAGCGGCTTCCCCGGCGAGTCGCCCGGTCTCCTCCACGTCTGGACGCATTGGTCGCTCTCGATGCACGCTTCGATCAGCTACGGCTACGGGGTGGCCGTCACCCTGCTCCAGCTGGCCCGAGGCTACGCCGCTCTGGCCAACCACGGCGTGCTGCTTCCCCTGACGCTCGTCCGCCGCACCCGTCTTCCGCGCGGCCGGCCGGTCGTCCCGCCGCGCGTGGCCCGCGAACTCTGCCGCATGCTCACGACGGTGATCTCGCCCGAAGGCACCGGCTTTCTCGCCCGGATCCCGGGCTACCGGGCCGCCGGCAAGACCGGAACGTCGTACATCGTCCGCCACGGCCGCTACGACCGCCACGACTACAGTTCCGTGTTCGTGGGGATGGCGCCCGTGCCCCACCCGCGGCTCGTCGTCGCCGTCGTCGTCGACGGCACCGGACGGCGCCAGTACTTTGGGGGCCTTGTGGCCGCCCCGATCTTCAAGCGGGTGATGGAGGCCGCGCTGCGCATTCTCGGGGTGCCTCCCGACCGCGCCCCGGCGGAGAGGCTCGCGACGCTCGTCTGGCCTCGGGGGGTGACGGCATGACCGAGAAGCCGCTCGGCACACTCCTTGCTGATTTGGGGTGCACGCTTACGAAGGAAGTACAGGAGGCCCTCGCCCGGGTCACCGTCCGGGGCCTTGCGCTGGACAGCCGCGGCGAGGATCTCGCCGGTGCGCTCTTCCTTGCCCGCCGCGGGGCGAAGATCCACGGCCTCTGGTTTGCGCCCGAGGCGTTCCGTCGGGGTGCGGCGGCCGTGCTCTACGATCCGGAAGGGGCCCCGCGGGTGCATATCGCGAGCCCCCCCCCGTTGCGCTGGGATCGCGATACGGTTTACCTGCCGGGTCCCTCGGGCCCGCTTGTCTCGCTCCCGGGGCTCGACGCTCGGCTGGGGGAGATCGCCCGCCGCTTCTACGGCGAGACGACCCGGGATCTTGCGCTCACCGCCGTGACGGGGACCAACGGCAAGACCACCGTGGCCTGGCTTCTGGCGCGGGCCTGGCGTGCGCTGATCCCCGGCCAGGAAACGGCGTACCTCGGCACCGTGGGCGTCGACCGGGGGGAGGGGGGGCTTGTTCCGCTTGAGCGGACGACCCCCGACGTGATCGCCATGCACAAGTGGTGCGCGCGCCTGCACGACAAGAACGTGCGCCGCCTCGTCTGCGAAGCGTCCTCGCACGCCCTCGTGCAGGGACGTCTCGACGGGCTGAGGGTCCAGAGCGCCGTCTTCACCAATCTGTCTCCCGAGCATCTCGACTACCACGCCAGTCTCGAGGCTTACCGTGAGGCGAAGTGGCGTCTTTTCGCGCGGTCGGAGCTGCGGGGGGCGGCCGTCAACGTCGGCGACGAATGCGGGCGCCTCTTCGCCGCCCGCCTCGCCGGGGGGCCGCGGCCGTTCGTGCTTGTTCGCTTCACCACCGGGGCGGAAGAAGCGGAATTCCGTGCCGAGAACGTCGTGGCCGAAGCGGAGGGGACGCGTTTCGACCTCCTCGGGCCGCGCGGCGAGAGGCGGAGGCTCCGCTCGGGCCTCCTGGGGCTCTTCAACGTCGAGAATCTTCTGGCCGTCGCCGCTTCGCTCCACGCCGAAGGGGTGGAGTGGGACCGGATCGCCGCGGTCCTTCCGGGGCTGACTCCTCCTCCCGGGCGTCTCGAGTTCGTCCGCCCCCGGCGGGGACCCACGGTCGTCGTCGACTTCGCGCACACCCCCGCCGCCCTGGCCGCGGTCCTGGACGTCTGCCGCCGTCTTACCCGCGGACGCCTCTTCCTCGTTTTTGGCTGCGGCGGTGAACGGGACCGCGGCAAGCGGCCGATCATGGGGAAGCTGGCGGCGGCCCACGCCGGGCGCATCATCCTCACCGACGACAATCCCCGGGGCGAAGACCCGGGGGCGATCGCCGCCGAGATCCTCGCCGGGATGCCCCCGGGGGATCCCCGCGTCAGCGTCGTCCACGACCGCGGGCAAGCCATTGCCCGGGCGCTCGAGGAGGCGCGTGCCGGGGATCTCGTCCTCGTGGCCGGCAAGGGTCACGAAGACACCCAGGTCTACGGCGAGGAGGCGCAGCCGTTTTCCGACCTGGCGGTCGTGCGCGCCTGCCTGAGCGAAGGGGACCTCCCGTGCTGAACTGGAATCTCGACCGCATCCGCGAGATTCTCGGCGGCGAGCGCTCTGGCCCCCCGGCGAGCGTCGCCGGCTTGGGGACCGACGGGCGCACGATCGCCCGCGGCGCACTCTTCGTCGCTCTCCGTGGGCCCCGTCACGACGGCCACGACTATCTCGGGCAGGCCGCCGAACGGGGCGCGGCCGCGGCCCTCGTCTCCGATCCGCGGCCGTCGCCCCTTCCGACCGTGCGTGTGGAGGAGACGCGCGCCGCACTCCTCGCCTTGGCCGCGTGCTGGCGAGGGGGCTTCGATCTCCCGCTCGGGGCGGTCGCCGGAGCGAACGGCAAGACCACGGTGAAGAACATGACCGCCGCGATCCTCGCCCGCCTGGGCCCCACCCTGGCCACCGAGGGCAACCAGAACAACGACATCGGGATTCCGCTCACCCTCGCGCGGCTGGGCCCCGAGCACCGTCACGCGGTCGTCGAGATCGGCATCAACCGGACCGGGGAAATGCCCCCCCTTGCGCGCGCGGTCGCCCCGACGGCGGCGGTCGTGACGTCGATCAGCGAGGAACATCTCGAAGGACTCGGCGACCTCGCCAACGTGGCCCGCGAGGAGGGAGGGGTCTACGCCGCGCTCCCGCCGTCGGGCACCGCCGTCCTGGACGCCGCGTCCCCCTGGCGGACCTCCTGGACGGCCGCAACCCCGGCGCGCCGGCGGCTCCTCTTCGGCGGCCCGGAGGGCGACGTCCGTCTTCTCGCCGAGCCCCGCCTCGGGCCCGGAGGCGCGCGTTTCGCCCTCCGGCTCCCCGACGGTGAGGCCACCGTGCGCCTCAGGCTTCTCGGGCGTCACGCCGTGCACAACGCGCTCGCGGCCGCCGCTCTTGCCACGGCGCTTGGGGCGCCGCCGGAGGCGGTCGCCGCCGGACTCGCCGCCGTGCGTCCGGCTCCCCACCGTCTTGAACCCCGACGGCTTGCCTCCGGGGGCGTGTTTCTCGACGACTGCTACAACGCCAACCCGGGGTCGCTCGCCGCCGCTCTCGACACCGCCGCCCTCTGGCCGGGGGAGCGCTGGTGTGTGCTCGGCACGATGGGCGAACTCGGTCCGGATTCGCCGTACTGGCACCGGCGGGCGGGCGACGCCGTGCGCGCCGCCGGTTTCTCCCGCCTCTACGTGCTCGGCCAGGAGGCGGAGAACGCCGCCCGCTCCTTCGGCCAGGGGGCGGAAATCGCCGCCGGCATCGAGGATCTTCTCGAGCGGCTCGCGACCGCGCTCGCGCGGGGGGGACCGGCCGTCCTACTCGTCAAGGGCTCGCGGGCGGCGCGCCTGGAGCGGGTGGCCGACGCCCTGGCTCCGCCGGCCTCCAAGGAGACGACCCATGTCGCCCGTGTCCGCTGAGTCCTGGGGGCCGCTCGCCCTGCTCGGGCTGCCGCTTGCCGAGCGCTGCCTCCTTGCGGCGCTGACCGCGTTCGCCGTCGCGCTTGCCGCCGGGCCCTGGATGATCCGCCGTCTCGGGCACCTGCGCGCCGGGCAGGTGGTGCGCGACGATGGCCCCCGCACCCATCTCCACAAGGCCGGCACGCCCACGATGGGGGGGGTGTTGATCGTGGCCGCCGTTCTCGTCGCCTCCGGGCTCTGGACC
>JAKAQQ010000027.1 GCA_021819635.1 Pseudomonadota bacterium | reverse complement strand
CGTCAACTCGCGGGCCTGGACCGGGTTGGTGATGAACGCCGTCTCGATCAGAACCGAGGGGATGTCCGGGGTGCGGAGGACCGCGAAATCGGCCTGCTGCACCGTCCCGTCGTGAAGAGGAATGAAGCGACCCAGCGTGCGGATGAGCGCCCGACCGAGCTTGAGGCTTTCGTGGATCGTGGCGGTCTGGGCGAGATTGAGGAGAACGCGACGCAGCCCCGGGCTCCGATGCCGGAGATCGACCGAATACACTTCCTCGTGGGCGCGGGCGGCCTGATCGTTTTCGCTGCGGGCTTCCCAGCGCGCCAAGGTGCTCGTGGCCCCGTGTCGGGAAAGCGCGAAAACCATGGCCCCGGAAATCGCCCGATCGGGGTAGGAGTTGGCGTGAATCGCAACGTACAACTGGCCGTGGGCACGCTGGCAGATCCGGCGGCGCTGGCGTAACGAGACGTAGTAGTCGCCGGTGCGTGTCATGACCACGCGGATGCCCGGCACCGTCTCGAGATCCCGGCGGACCCGAAGACCGACCGCCAACGTGACAACTTTTTCTTCAAGGCCGTTCGGGCCGATGGCCCCCGAGTCGATGCCCCCGTGCCCGGGGTCGATGCAGACCACAATCGGTTTGAGACCCCGGCGGAGCCGCCGCGCCACGAGCACCGGACGAGGGGGGGCGCCGCCCCCCCGGGGAAGGAGGACGAGCACGAGCACGTGACTTCCGTCCGGTCCGTGAACGTCGTAAAAACTTCGGGGGAGGACGGTTCGCCGGAGGTCAAAGACGAGCCGGAGCGCGGAGCCGTGCCGGCCAAACCGCACGTCCCGGACAACGCCGGCCCCCCGCGTCCGCGCCGCAAGCGCGCTTGTCGTGTCGCGAAGATCGACGACGAGTCGATCGGGGCGCGTGAGCGTGAAGAGGGTGTGACCGACGCGCCGGTCCAGGCGCATCCGGATCACCGTGCGGGCCCCGTCGCGAATCAGGGTCAAGGCGAGAAGCCGCCCCCCCTGGGGAACCGGGGCCGCCGCCGCGACGGCGGCGAGGGCGGGAACGATCGCGAGGACAAGGGCAAAGCGGCGCATCGCAGGACCCGAACGTCGGGGCGGGTTCGCGAGAAGGTTAGCCGCCGCCGTTCCCAAAGTCAACACCCAGGGCGGTCACCGGGTCTGCGGCGGAGAGGTCCGGGGTCGCAAACGACGAGGCAAAAGCCGGGACGTCCTCGGCCGCGAGGGGCGGCGCGTAGAGAAAGCCCTGGAAACGCCTGTACCCGAAGCGGACGAGAACGTCGCGATCCACCGCCCGCTCTACCCCTTCGGCCACAAGCTCGAGAGAAAGATCCCGCGCGAGTCCGGCCACGGCCCGGGCGATCACCTGCGCGTTGGAGTCGTCGGCCACGTTGTCCACGCAGGAACGGTCCATCTTGAGGATGGAAACCGGCAAGCGGCGCAAAAGACTCAGACCGGAATACCCGGTACCGAAGTCGTCCACCGCGATCCGGATCCCGCAGTCGGCAAAGCGGCCAAAGATCTCCCGAAGACGCTCGGGGTCGTCAAGAAGGTGGGTTTCGGTGAGCTCGACGACGAGCTCCTGCGGGGGCATGCCCGTGTCCTTGAGGAGTCCAAAAAAGCGCGATTCGAAATCGTCCTCGGTCAGGTGACGAAGCGAAACATTCACGCTCAGACTCGTCGGGGTCCAGGGTTGCCCGCGCCACGCCCCCCACGCCTGGAAGGCCTTCCGCCAGACGGAACGCTCGATGCGTCCGATGAGGAGATGGCGCTCGGCCAAGGGAACAAAGACCTCGGGACTCACGATTGGGAGGGCGTCGTAGGGCCACCGCGCCAACGCTTCCAGAGAAGCCACGCGATGGGTGTCCAAGTCAACAATGGGCTGGAAGGCCACGGAAAAGCGGTCGGTCGCCACGAGGTCCTGCAGCCGGTGGACAAGCCGCGTCTCGTTGAGGGCGGCCGCATGGGTCTCCGCGCTGTAAAACACGACCGACCCGGGGGCACGGCTCTTGGCCTCGCGGAGAGCCGCCCCGGCGTGGAGGAGCAGCTCTTCCTCGGTCTGCGCGTCGCCCGGGAGCAGGCTGATCCCGACGGCCGCGGTTCCGCCCACGTCGGGGGCGTGACTGCGGTACGCCTCGGCCACCGCCTTCTGGAGCCGCTCGATGAGGAGAAGGATTTCGCTGTAGCTCCGTGCGGGAAGGGTGGCCACGGCGAGGAACTCGTCCTCGCCGACGCGGGCCACACTGAGGACGGGCATGTCGATGGTCTGAAGGTTGCCGCCCAAGTGGCGAAGCAGCGCGTCGCCCACCGCCTGCCCGTGAAGATCGTTTACGGCGATGAAGCGGTCGAGGTCAAAATCTGCGACCACCGCAAGCGTCTCGTCCCGGCGCGTGGACTCCACCGCCTGATGGATCCGGTCACGGGCCAGCGTCCGGTTCGGCAAACCGGTGTGCTTGTCGTACTGGTCGAGGTACACGGCCCGACTTTCCGCCTGGCGAAGGCTGGTCACGTCGGTGATCACCCCGTCGATGTGGTGGATCTTGCCGTCGGAGTCGAAGGTGGCCCGTGCGCTCTCAAGGGCCACAAAGCGCTCGCCGTTCTTGCGCTGCATCTCGACTTCAACCCGCTCGTAACGCTTGTCGCGGGCCAGAAGGGCAAGAAGCTCGCGGCGGCGCTCGGGATGGACGTAGAGGCGCTCCGGGTCCACATGAAGAAGATCGCGAACGGTAGGGTACCCAAAAATCTGGGCCAAGGCCTTGTTGCAGAAAAGCACGCCGCCGCCGGGATGGCTGCGGTAGATCCCTTCCGAGACGTTGTTGGTGATCGAGCGCAGAAGCTCGAAATTGCGTTGGAGCCGCTCGGTCAGTCTCTCGGCCAGCACGCTGGCCCGCTCCTGCGTGCGGGCGGAAAGAAAGGCGAGGAGATACGCCAGAAGCGCCACGGCCGTCCCGCCCGCGAGGAGAATGTCCGGAAGCATGCCCGCGTGGTACACGCGTCTGAAATCGACATGCCATAGCCGCCCGCCGATCTGGAGATCGCGCTCGAGGTGGAGATCGGTCGCAAAGACCCCTCCTCCCGATCCTCCGCCCTTGCCGATCGGACCGCCCTTGAGGTAGCCGGTTTTCCACGACGCCGGGATCAGGGCGACCCGCAGGCGGTCGTCGCCGCTGATGCGGTGCACGAGACGCGGGAGCGAGAGGACCAGAACGACCCAGCCGGACCGGAAAGAATCGCGGCCCACGGTGGAAACGGCACGGACCAGGACGATCCCCAACGTCGGGTGATCGTGCAAACCGAGGACCCGGAAGGGAAGCGACGACCGAACAGCGCTGCCCGCGCGGGTGCTCATGAGGAGAGACCGGATCCTCTTGCTGCCGCAGGCATCCACCCCCAAAACCTGGCCCGCCACGGCCTTCGGCCAGTAGCGGTCCACTCTGCAGTGGGGGGGCTCCGAGCCCGTCGGGGCACGGACGTGCATCACGGCCACCAGGCCCGGGGAGTACTCCAGGGGTTCGAGTCTGTGAATAAACCGGTACCAAACCGGCGAGGCGAGCTTGCCGCCCGGGGCCACAGCGTACAGGCCGGCCACCGCGTCGAGAAGCCGTCCCTGGTACCGAACACGCGTCCGCAGCGTCTGCAGGACCGTGCGTGTTTCAATGCGGAAACGGTCGCGGTCCTCGGCGTGCTGACGGGCAAGCACTCGCGTCAGCGCCAGCAGGGTGACGCCCACGACAAGAGCGGCGACCAGCGCAGGGATCAGGTGATGAAGCGGTCGAACCCGGTCACGCTCGTCGAGCGTCGGCGGAACCGACGGAGGGCCATTCGTCCGTGGACCGGTCCGGTTCAGCACTCGACGACGTTCACGGCAAGACCGCCGAGCGACGTTTCCTTGTATTGCCTCTTCATGTCGAGTCCGGTCTGGCGCATCGTGGCGATGACCTGGTCGAGGGACACGCGGTGGTAACCGTCACCGCAGAGGGCCAGACGGGCGGCGTTGACCGCCTTGACGGACGCAAGAGCGTTGCGTTCGATGCAGGGGATCTGGACGAGCCCCCCGACCGGGTCGCACGTGAGTCCAAGATTGTGTTCCATCCCAATTTCCGCCGCCTGCTCGACGCGGTCGTTGTCCCCGCCAAGCGCGGCCGCAAGCCCGGCCGCCGCCATCGAACAGGCCACGCCGACCTCCCCCTGACAGCCCATTTCCGCGCCCGAAATCGAGGCTTTAATCTTGTAGAGGATCGCGACGGCGGTGGCCGTCAGAAAGAAGGTTCGCACACCGTCGTCGTTGGCCCCGGGGTGATGATCGCGGTAGTAGTGAAGTACCGAGGGGACAATTCCGGCCGCCCCGTTGGTCGGCGCGGTCACGACCCGTCCGCCCGCCGCGTTCTCCTCGTTGACCGCAAGAGCGTAGAGATTGAGCCAATCCATGAGGCTCCAGGAATCCCCACCCTGGGCTTGCGCAAGACGACGGTGCAGTTCCGGTGCCCGACGGCGGACGTGGAGGCCTCCCGGCAGTTCGCCCTGAGCGTGCAGACCATGCGCGACGCATTCGCGCATGGCTCCCCAGATCCGATCGATCCCGGAACGCACCGCCTCGGCGTCAAGGGCGCTGCACTCGTTGCGCCAGACCAGCTCGGAGATCGAGAGCTTCTCCTTGCGGGCAAGCGCCAGGAGCTCCGCGGCCGACGAGAAATCGTAGGGGGCGTGCGCCAAGCGCCCTCCCCCACCGTCGTCGGGATCGTCGGCGCGCAGAATGAACCCTCCGCCGACCGAATAATAGTCCTCGCAGCGAAGCGTTTGCCCGGCCGCGTCAAGCGCCGCAAAGCGCAGGCCGTTGCTGTGCCGCAGCAACACCGCATCCCGGTGGAAGACGAGATCGCGCCCGGGATCGAAATCGATCGGGTGACGACCCTTGAGACGAAGGCGGTGCGTCTCCGAAACCTCGGCCAGGCGTCGGGGAATCGCGTCCGTGTCGACCGTTTCCGGGTCCTCGCCCATGAGTCCAAGGAGCACGGCCCGGTCCGTGCCGTGCCCGCGCCCCGTGAGGGCAAGAGAACCGAACAGTTCGACGCGAAGATTGCGGACCCGCGCGAGCACGGCCTCCTCGTCCAGCGCACAAACAAACGCACGAGCGGCCCGCATCGGGCCCACCGTGTGGGAGCTCGAGGGGCCAATCCCGATCTTGAAGATCTCAAAGACGCTGTACATGGCTCCCCCAGTCTAGCACCCGTCTCGCGTCGCCCATCTGGCGACGGGACGGGCCTCAGCACTCCTCCCCTTGGTTGAGAAGACTCGCGTTTCCTCCCGCCGCCGCCGTGTTGACGGTCAGGGTCCGTTCCACGGCAAAGCGGTGAAGGTAATGTGGCCCTCCGGCCTTGGGCCCGGTCCCGGACAGCCCCTGGCCGCCAAACGGCTGCACGCCCACCACGGCGCCGATCATGTTGCGGTTCACGTAGGTGTTGCCGGCCAGACTTTCTCTCCAGAGCGCGCGGGCACGGGTATCGACGCGCGTGTGGATCCCGAACGTGAGACCGTAGCCGGTCCCGCGGAGATCCGCCATGAGGGCACGAAGATCCTCACGCCGGTAACGGAGAACATGGAGTACCGGACCGAAAACCTCGCCCGGAATGTCCGTCACCCGATCCACACGGAGAAGCGTGGGCGGGACAAACGTTCCGTGGCGGCTCTCCTCGGGGAGAGCCAGCGTGTGGAGGACGCGGCCTTCGGAACGGGCCTGCTCGCAGTAGCCGGCCAGACGGGCACGGGCGTCCTCGTCAATCACCGGGCCCACGTCGACATCCAGCCAACGCGGGTCTCCGATCCGGAGGAGATCCATATGCCCGACGAGCATCTCGAGAACACGCGGCGCGATCTCTTCCTGAAGGCAAAGGAGACGAAGCGCCGAGCAGCGTTGCCCGGCGGACTGGAACGCGGACTCGACCACGTCGAGAACAACCTGTTCGGGCAACGCGGAACTGTCGACGACCATGGCGTTGAGGCCGCCGGTCTCGGCAATCAGGGGGACCAGCGGGCCCTCCCGCCCGGCAAGACTTCGGGCAATGGCCCGCGCGGTCGACGTCGAGCCCGTGAAGGCCACGCCCGAAAGACGCGGGTCCGCGCAGAGCGGGGCGCCAACCGTCGGTCCGTCGCCGGGAAGGAAAGCCAGTGCTTCCGGCGGAATTCCCGCCGCGTACAGTAGCTCCACGGCCCGCGCGGCCACCAGCGGCGTCTGCTCGGCCGGCTTGGCAACGACGGTGTTGCCCGCGGCCAAGGCCGCGGCCACCTGGCCGGTGAAAATCGCGAGAGGAAAGTTCCAGGGGCTGATGCAGGCAAAAACGCCGCGGCCCTCCCACCAAAGCTCGTTGCGTTCCCCCGTCGGGCCGGGAAGGACGAGAGGCGCCGAAAATTCGCGCCGCGCGCACGCGGCGTAATAGAGGAGATAATCGATCGCTTCCCGCACTTCGGCGATCCCGTCACGGAGGGTTTTTCCCGCTTCCCGCATGACGAGCGAAAGAAGCTCCGCGTACGCCTCTTCAAAGCGCACGGCGGCGGCTTCGAGAAGGCATGCGCGCTCCTCTCCGCCCCTTGCGTTCCATGCGGGCTGCGCGTCAAGCGCGCCGCGGACCGCCTCCTCAAGGACGTGCGGGTCCTCCACCTCGTACACGTGACCAAGGCTCTCCCGTGTGTCCGCGGGCGGACGGCAGGCGCGTGCGCGCCCGGGACGACGGTCTCCGTCCACGAGAGGGCGGGCCTCGTGCGGTGCCGCGAGCGCTTCTTCCAGGCGTCGCGCAAGATCCAGTAGGGTGGCCGTGTCGTGGCGGTTCGGACCCGGGGAATTCCGGCGGAGCTCCCCGTAGAGACGCGGGGGGATCGGAATGCGTGGGTGCCGCTTCACGGAAGCCGCCGCGAGGACCTCACCGGGATCACGGACCAGTTCTTCGACCGGCGCGTCGGGGTCCTCCAGACGGTTGACAAACGAACTGTTGGCGCCGTTCTCCAGAAGACGCCGCACCAGATAGGGCAGAAGATCATGGTACGCGCCGACGGGCGCGTAGATACGCACGGGCACCGCACGCATGTCGTCGTCGTCGCGGGCAACATCGTAGAGGGCGTTGCCCATCCCGTAGAGCTTCTGAAACTCGAACGGGGCGGGACGCACGCGCGTCATCTCCAGGATCGCGGCCAGGGTGTGGGCGTTGTGGGTCGCAAACTGCGGATAAAGCCACGGCGAGGAGTCAAGAAGCAGGCGGGCGCAGCGAAGATAGGAAACGTCGGTCGCGCTCTTGCGGGTGAAAACGGGGTAGTCGGACAACCCTTCGTACTGGGCCGACTTGATTTCGCTGTCCCAGTACGCGCCCTTGACCAAGCGGACGGCAAGGCGACGACGGCGTTCACGGGCCACCTCGGTAAGGGTACGAACGAGGGCAAGCGTGCGTTTGCCGTACGCCTGAACGGCCAGCCCCAGCACCCCGTCGTCGTCCCCGCCGGCGGCGTGAAGATCGAGAATGAGTTCGAGCGAAAGCTCCAGTCGGGACGCTTCCTCCGCGTCCACGGTCAGCGGAACCCCGCGACGGCGGGCCTCCGCCAGAAGCTCGGCCAGAACCGGCCCCAACTCGCGGCGGACGTCCTCGCGTCGCGCGTATTCGTAACGCGGGTGGAGCGCCGAAAGTTTGACCGACACTCCGTGGCGGGACAGGGGCTCGTCGCCCCCGCCCGCAAAGTCGCCCACCGCCCGGATGGCCGCCCGGTAAGACTCCAAGTAGCGCGCGGCGTCGGCGCGCGTGAGAGCGGCTTCGCCGAGCATGTCGAAGGAGTAGAGCCAACCGGAGCGCAGGCGACGGCCCGCCTCGAGCATGGAGGGAGCCATCACGAAATGCTCGCCCATCATTTTCATGGTCCGGACGAGCGCGGCCCGGACCACGGGTTCTCCCACCCGTGTCACCCAACGACGGAAGACGCTCTCGCCCCGCTCGCTCCATTCCGCCTCGCTCCCCACGATCTTCCCC
>JAKAQQ010000026.1 GCA_021819635.1 Pseudomonadota bacterium | reverse complement strand
CCGATCTCCCGCATCAGCGTGTCCCGCTCGTTTCCGTCCCGCGGGGCACACGCGAGACCCAGGCTGGGCCGCACGTCAAGCGATCCGGCCCCGAGCACGAAGGGGCGGACCACAAACTCGCGGAGACGCTGGAGGAACGCGGGAACGGCTTCGGAAGAGAGCCGCGGCAACAGGAGCGCAAACTCGTCTCCTCCCAAGCGGGCCACCGTGTCGTAGGTCCGCAGGGACTCGTGCAGCCGGGACGCGAGCGCCACAAGCACGCGGTCGCCGGCCAGGTGACCGTGGGCGTCGTTGATCGCCTTGAAGCCGTCGAGATCCAGAATCGCCACGGCAAACGGCGTGTTGTCGCGTTCCAGGCTCCGCAAGAGCTGCTGAAGGCGATCGTAGAAGAGGCGCCGGTTAGGCACGGCGGTCAAAAGATCGTGGAGTCCGGCGTACTCGAGAGCCTGACGGGCGGCGAGATCCGTGAGCCCGTAGGAAAGGGTCCGTGCCACTTCACGGGCGAATTCTTCGAGTTCACTCTGGTTTTCGTCCATCCCGTCGTCCGGACCGACGAAAAAGCCGAACTGCCCCACGAGAAGAGGGTCGCGCAGGATCGGGCAAAGGAAGAGACCGGACGGGTGTCTCGATTCCAGAAGAGGAGGCCAGCGCGGATCGAGATCCGTCCGCTCGGCCAGACGCGTGAGGCACACCTCCTCTCCGCTCTCGATGAGCTGCTGGATCGGATCGTACCGCCCCTGCGTCGGCTCCTGGTCCGGGAGGCCGGGGCGGGGCGCGTAGAGCGCCGAAAGGCGCGCGGGGTCAACCCCCGGGCCGACAAACAGAGACCAGCCCGAGGCGGTGGTCACGTCCGCCGCGTCTCCCAGGTCTTCCCCGTTGTAGACCGCAAACCAGAACCCGGCGCCAAGCCGTGACTGTTCCAGGATCTCGACGGCGTGGCGGAACAGCATGCGCTCGGGAAGATGGCGGGCCACCGCATCGTTGAGCAGGCGATGCACTTCCTTGATGTTCTTCAGGCGTTGCTCGGCGCGCACCCGCTGCTCGAGTTCGCCCACGTGACGGATCGCCGCCTGTTCCTTCTCTTCCTGGAGGGCGCGCTCGCGGGCGAGGGAGGCGCGGACAGCCCGTTCGAGGAGGACGAGGGCTTGAAGGAGAACCGCCACGAGCACCACGGCCACGAGATTGCGCCGCCACCAGAGCGCCATGAGGGCGGCGGCCGGGACGCGCGCGGTCAGCACAAGATTCGTCCGGCGGGCCGCCAGAGGGACCGACAGTACGAGCGGGCGGTTCCCCAGGAAGCGGGCCACCGTCTTTCCGCGAAGGACGGTGTGCAGCTCCCGTTCACGCTGCACCAAAACAACGGGCCCGGTGTGCAGAGCAAGGCGGTTGCCGGGCAGCTCAACGGGGGTGAAGAGGAGGCGGTCGAGAAGGGCGCGTTTCATGACAAACACCGCCCATCCTCCATCCCGGTCGCGGCGGGCAAGGAGAAAGGCCGATCGGGGTCCGGTCCCCGTCGGCAGAAGGCGGTCGTTCCGGAAGCGGGGAGAGCGCCGAAGGCGGGCGACGGGAAGGCGCGGGGGGGCAAACTCTGGTGTGCTCCCCCACACCGCTTCACGACGACCGCGGGCATCATAGAGGGCAAAGGCGGGAATACGTGCCGCTTCGGCCACAAGATAACGGTGGAGAAGCCTCCCGTGTCCGTGACGCGTCATGGCCGTGGCGATGCGAAGCTGACGGCCCTCGTCGGCCAGAAAACCGGACAGCATCCGCCCTTCAAGGCGAAGGTTAGCGCGAACCGCAGCTTTCACAAGCGTCCGGCTATCGCGCCAGGTGAAGAAACCGGCGAGAAGCGCCAGGATGAGAAGCCCACCTCCCACCACCCGCACCAAGACCAAGGCGGGGTGCCGTGCTACCGAACGGTCGCCCGTCCGCTTCGCCGACGGTTTCTGAAAGATTCTCATTACCCCTTCCGGGTCACGCCTCCATCCCCTAATATATAGCCTAGCGATCGCGTGGCCTTGGCTTCCCTCGCCGTTCCGGTCCCCGGTTCGGGCTTTCCCCGCCCATGGAGCCACCCGGAAGCCCCCCCACCCGCCCCTTCGCCCCGGCGCAGCCCCACGACACGACATGCAGCTCTCTTTCCCGCCACACCCCTCCCCCGTGGGCACACAGAACCGGACCCCCGGCTCCGGGACCGGTGGTGGCCCGGCACGTGAACGACACACGCCAGCTTGTTCCCGACGCACGGCCCGTCTCGCCGGCCTCCTGATCGCGCTTCCCCTCGCGCTCAGCCCGCTCGCCCGGGCGTCGATTCTCGGGGCCCTCCTCGCCTCCAGAAGCGACTCGAACGCGTTTCTTCCCGCGGCCCGGGCCTACCGCTTGCAGGGGAGACGGGTCTCCGCCCGGCGCATCGTCCTTCGCTGGCGCATCGCCCAAGGCTACTACCTCTACCGCGACAAAGTCCGCCTGCGGGCGCTCTCCCCAGCCGGAACACGGATCGCCTTCAGGCGGCCGCCGGGGGTTCCTCGGCGCGAGCCCCAAGGCCTCGTGCCCGTCTACTACCATCGCCTTCTGATTGCGGTCCGGGTGAGCCACAGCGGCGGGCAACCCGTCGTCCTGAGGGTGCGCTATCAAGGATGCGCGGCAAGAGGGCTCTGCTACCCCCCGGAGGAACGCACGCTCACCCTGGCGGCGCCCGAAGCCCGATCCTCGCCCCCCCCGTCTCCCGGGTCCTTGTCCCCACCGCCCGTGGCGCGGCGAACCGTGGCACCAACGACGTTTCACCCCGACCCGCCCCCCCCACAAGGCCACGCTCCTCGGCGGATGCCGAAACACGACCTTGGCGCCGAGATTCTCTTGTTCTTCCTCGCCGGGATCCTCCTTGCGTTCACCCCCTGCGGGGCACCGATGGTTCCGATTCTCCTGACCACTCTGGGGCGCGCGGGCGGAGGGACACGGGCGGGACGGATCCGTGCCTCCGTGGTCTACGTCCTCGCCGTTGCGGTCACCTACGGTCTTCTCGGGCTCCTCGCCGCTGCGGCGGGGCACGATCTGATTCCCTTCTTCGAAAACCCCTGGGTCATCGGCGCCTTTGCCGCGCTCTTCGCCTTCTACGGCACGGCTCTTCTGGCCGACCTCCGCTTGGAACTTCCCGGACGTTGGCGCGAGGGACTCTCCCGGCTCGGCGAACGGAGGACCGGCTCTCTTCTGGGGCCTCTTCTTCTCGGGGTGGGTTCGGCCCTGCTCGCCAGCCCCTGCCTCACCCCCGCCGTCGCCGCGGGCCTCACCCTAGCCGTCTATCAAGGGGACGCGCTCCGCGGGGCCCTCCTTCTTTTTGTCCTCGGCCTCGGGCTCGGGATTCCTCTCCTCTCCGCCGCTCTGGTCGCCGGCTCTTTCTGGCCCCGCAGCGGGCCCTGGCTCACCGCCGTGGAACGGTTCCTCGGGTTTGTCCTCTACGGGCTTGCCCTCTGGTTCGCCGCGCGCGTGCTTCCGACCCCGCTCGTCGTCTTCCTTCTGGGCGTCCTCCTGGCCCTCATGGCCGGGTTCGTTTACCCGGGGGCGACCGTCTCCCACGAAGGCAGTGGGCCCCGCTTCCGCCGCGGGTTCACCGTCGTCCTCGTCGCGCTCGCACTCGGAGAGATTCTCGGAGCCCTCGGCGGGGCCACGCGTGTCCTGGCGCCGCTGCGTACCCTCTCCCGGCCCGCCGGAGGGAGCGTCTCGGCGCCGCGCTCCCGGCTTCGTGTGCGGACCGTCCGCAACCCCGAGGCGCTGGCCCGCGCCCGCCTGCTGGCCGGTCGCGAGCGGCGCCCCCTCCTCGTTGACTACGACGCCCGCTGGTGCGTGTCCTGCGCCATCATGGACCGGACCGTCTTTGTCCGCCCCCGCGTCGTCGCGGCCCTCCGCCCCTTCCTCTTTGTGCACGCGGACGTCACCCGGGACAATCGGGCGAGCGCCCGACTCCTCTCTCTCTACCGGGTGCTGGGACCACCGACCTTCCTCTATTTCGCCTTCAGGAACGGGCGGCTTGCCCGCCGCCCCACGGCCCGCCTCGTGGGCGCCCAAGGCACGTCCGGATTCCTCGCCTGGCTCGCCCGGCTGCGACCTCCCCCTCCGACGCCTCGCCCGGCCCCTTCCGCTTCGTAGCCCCACCGTGCCGCCCTCGTTCTTCGGTCACGAACACGTGGCCCTTTCTTCTCGGCGGCCCAAAAACAGGACTACAATAGTCCCGTATTGGAGAGTCGCCCCCCCGGAAGCGAAGGAATTGCCGTGAACGCCCAACCGCAACCCGCCTTCACCGAGGAAGCGGAGGACTGCGGTTCCCGATCGACCCTGCGGGCCCGCCTGGGACTTTTCCTCCTCGTCATGGGCCCCGGCCTCATCGTCATGCTGGCGGACACAGACGCCGGGAGCTTGGTCACCGCGGCGCAAAGCGGAGCCCAGTGGGGCTACACCCTCATCACCCTTCAGCTCGCCCTGATTCCCATCCTCTTCATGGTGCAGGAAATGACCGTCCGCCTTGGGCTCCACACCGGACGCGGCCACGGCGAGCTCATCCGCGAAACCTTCGGAACGTTATGGGCGTGGATCTCGGTCAGCACCTTGCTCCTCTCCTGCGTCGGTGCGCTTGTCACCGAAATGATCGGCGTGGCCGGCGCCGGACAGGTGTACGGCATTCCGATCGACGCCAGCGTGTGGGCCACGGTCTTCTTTCTTCTCCTCGTGGTCGTGACCGGCTCGTACCGTTCGGTGGAAATCGTTGCCATTCTCGTCGGTCTCTTCGAGCTCGCCCTCTTCTACGTGGCCTACCGCGCGCATCCGCAGATGGGTCGTCTCGCCCGCGGACTCGTCACCTTCCCGCTCGGCCACACGTCCTATCTTTACCTGGTGGCCGCCAACATCGGCGCGGTGATCATGCCCTGGATGGTGTTCTATCAGCAGGCGGCCGTGGTCGACAAGAAACTCAAGCGACATCACCTCCGAGAGGCGCGGGCCGACACCCTGCTGGGCGCGTTTCTCACCCAGGCCATCATGATCGCCATGATCGTCGCCACCGCGGCCACCATCGGTCGCACCGACCCGCACGCGTCACTCAACAACATTCCCGAAATCAGTCGCACCCTGACGTCGTTTCTCGGGCAAACAGCGGGCCGGGCCGTCTTCGCCGCCGGCATCATCGGAGCGAGCCTCGTGGCGGCCATCGTGGTCTCGGTCACCGCCGCCTGGGGGCTCGGCGAAGTCAGCGGGTACCGGCGCTCGCTCAACCATCGGTTGCACGAAGCCCCTTGGTTCTACCTGGTCTACACGCTCGCTCTTGCGGCCGGGGCGCTCCTTGTGACCAGCGGGGTCAATCTCGTGCGCCTGTCGATCGGCATTGAAGTGATGAACGCCCTCCTCCTGCCGATCGTCCTCGGTTTTCTGTACCTTCTGGCCCGCCGCGCGCTTCCCCCCGAACACCGGCTGCGGGGAAGCTACGCCGTCATCGTCCTGGCGCTCGTCGTACTGACCGTGACGCTCGGCGTCTTCGGCGGACTCCAAGCCCTCTGAACAGAGGGAGGGGGAAGTCCCACGCCAACACCGCGCTCGGAAGCGGGGCTCTCAGTCCGGGGGGGTGACTAGACCGGGGACTTCGGCCCCGGTGCTGTCGCAAAGGCGCACCGTGACGGGGATTCCCCGGCGGACGCTCTGGCCCACCGTGCAGAAATCCTCGAACTGGGCGACGATGCGGTCGAGATGCTCGACGCGCGCGGCCGGGACCCCTAGACGAAGCGTGACCTCGATCGCCTCGACGCGCAAGCGGCCGCGCGGGCTTCGTCCCACCCGTCCCGAGGCCTCGGTCCGGATCACCCCCCCCTCGGCGTGGTGCTTGCGCAGGGCGAAGAGGAGACTCGAAGACAGACAGCCGGCAACGGCGGCCAGGAGAAGGTGAAGCGGTCCCGGACCCGCCCCCGTGCCGAGAGGAGGCTCTTCGTCGGTCACAAGGACCGGCAGGTGGGCGCCGAAGTCGACCGTAAAGCGGTGATCCTGCGCCTGCGTGAGCGTCACACGCACGGGTTCGTTCATGGGGTCTCTCCGGAGTCGCACGCCGGGGCATTGTGCCACAGGAAGAAGCGCGGTCCGGCGGCCGCAAGGCCCCGCCGCGCCTTCACGGCCGCCCCCGCCCGGTTCGGTCCGCGTCAGGGTTCGGCCCGGTAGAGGGCCCCGGTTCGGGGCTCGACGATCGTGAGCCCCCAGCCGTGCCCGCGCTCCTCCCCAAAAAGATAGGGGAGATAGGCCCCCGTGTCGATGCAGATGTGCGAGGCAATGCGCCGCAACTCGAACCCGGGGGTGTGCCCGCAGTAGGTGGGCGAAAGGCCCTCGATCACCGCCGGCAGGGTCGTGTTCCCTCCCCGCCCCATGAGACGGCGGGACCAGGAGACCGCCTCTTCCAACCGTCCCCGTTCGGCGGCGGTGAGATGCTCGAAACCGCGGTCGATGTCGTCGTCGAGATAAACCGGGGACACCCCGCCCGTCGGGCGGAGAAGCTCGGCATGCACAACGTGGAAGCGTTCCGGCCCTGCGCCCACGACGATGAGGTGCGGGAGCGTCTGGAGCTGGGCCAGCACTTCCATGAGACGCGGGCCGATCAGCGTCCCCCCCTCGACAAGCTCGCGGCGAACCCACCCGCCGCCGTTGCGCAGAAAATCGTGCTCCTCTTCCCAGACGACACGACCGCCGAGCGCCATGGCGCGGGCAAAAAAATCGGTCAGCATGACTTCGTGGTTCCCCAGGACCCCGTGGCACCAGGGCTCGTCGAGAAGATCCAGGCAGCGCATGGATTCCGGGCCGCGGTCGATCAGATCACCGACGCTGAACAGGCGGTCGCGATCGGGGTGAAAATCCACCTCGCGCAACAGGCGATCGAGCAGCACGCGGCATCCGTGGAGATCGCCCACGACGAAATCGCGCCCCCGCCTGTTGGCTTCGTAGCGCGCGACGCGTGGTTTTTCCTCGTCCATCGATGGGCCGCACCCGGGTTGACACCCGTCTCTCCGACCACCCTACAATAGCCCAAAGCCCCCTTTGTCCGGGAGACGACATGCGTTTCCACCTTCGCCCCACCCTCGCCGGCCTTGCGCTCCTCACGGCCCTCGGAACCGGTCACGCGGCCGCCGCTCCACGGCCGATGCCCCCCGTTCTCTACCACCGCCTGCGTTGGCGTTTCCTCGGCCCCGACCGGGGCGGCCGCGTGCTGGCCGTGACCGGTGTGGTTCACCACCCGAATCTCTACTATTTTGGGTCGGTCGACGGCGGCGTCTTCCGCAGCGACAACGGCGGCGTGACCTGGACGCCGCTCTTCCAGCACGGCCCCGTGGGGTCGATCGGTGCCATTGCCGTCGCTCCGTCAAACCCCCGCATCCTCTACATCGGGACGGGCGAGGCGGACATGCGTTCGGACGTTTCGCTCGGCGGCGGGGTGTTCCGCTCGACCAACGGGGGCCGGACCTGGCACGCCCTGGGACTGCGCAAGACACGGCAGATTTCGGACATCCTGGTCTCCCCCCGCAACCCCAACCACGTCGTCGTCGCCGCGCTCGGCCATACCTTTGGACCCAACCCGCAACGCGGGATTTACCTGACGCTCAACGGCGGGCGGCACTGGTTCCACGTCCTGCGTCTGGGCAAGCGGACCGGCATCGCCGACCTCGTCGCCGACCCCGACAACCCCCGCGTGCTCTACGCGACGAGCTGGAGCGCGGTCCGACCCCCCTGGACGCAGTACCCGCCGCTCGAGGGGCACGCCTCGGCCCTCTACCGTTCGACCAACGGCGGGCGGACGTGGCGCCGCCTGGCGGTTCAGGGACTGCCCCTGGCGCACGCCGGCCGCATCGGCTTGGCGGTCGCCCCCCACGGCCTCCTCTACGCCGTGGTCAGTGCCCACCCCGGCGGGGGCATCTACCGCTCGCTCGACGGAGGCCGGACCTGGACCCTCATCAACGCCGACCGCAACCTGTGGCGCCGGGGCTGGTACTTCGGCGAGATCTTCGTCGACCCCAAGAATCCCGACATCGTGTACGTTCCC